>JANMLD010000105.1:0-22650 GCA_031372345.1 Pirellula sp. | reverse complement strand
TTTAATCACTACCTACAGCAAGTCGAAATATCTCGGCCCGCAGCTTTTCGAAAAACTCACGTTCTGATTGCTCCGATTCATTAAGTCCAGGACGTGCTCTTGCCGATTGGAACAACTCGAACCTTTTTCCGTCAAACTTCGCAGAAATCCATTCAGATGAATGACCCACAACTCGCGACGTTTCGTCGCTACGCTCTGCCCTGGGCTAGATGTGGTTGCCTCATTCGGGGCGAAGGATGCGGTATGACAATGTCCCCGAGTTTATCTCGAGTTTATCTCGGGGGATATTTACCATCTCTCTAGAATAGATGGTCAGCCTCCCCTGGCATGAAGCCAGGGGCATGCAGGCGCGATCGAAAACGCAGGGGATACGTTACCAATTGGAATGCTTCTTCCGGAAACAATTCTCGAAGTTCTTCACTGACCCCAACGAGTCCCCCACCCCAACGAGTCCCGAGATGATGAGGCGTCGTCAGGTTTAAAGCCCTAAATCGATAATAACTTTTACAGCGTCTGCAACAGATTCCAGGTGCATTTTTTGCATGACATGAGCTCTATGCAATTCAATAGTTCTTGTCGAGATACCGAGTTGAAAAGCGATTTGTTTGGAACTCAGACCATGTGCAACCTGTTGCAACACCGACTTTTCACGCGCTGAAAGCGTTTCAAACCGCTCTCGAAGTATCTCAACGTGTTGCGTCAAAACCCTTTGTCTCGCATCCTGTTCGACGGCCTGTCGTACACGTATTAACAATTCCAGAGGTTTAACCGGCTTTTCTAGGTAGTCGGATGCCCCTCCTTTAATGCATTTCACGGCTAAAAGAGCCGAACCTTTGCCGGTAATGACTAGGGTTGGAAGCGGGTTCGACTGTTTGCTAATCCAAAGAACTAAATCTTCACCACGTAAGCCATTGAGATTCAGGTCGATAAGCACACAACCGGGCTCCGTCAGATCATCATCCGACATGAATTGTTCCGCAGATTCGAAACAGCGAAACCGTAGGCCACACTGGGCAATGATTTGACCAAGCAGTCGTCGAATGGCAGGTTCATCGTCAACGATTCGTACGCAAGGAGCTTCGTCTATTTTCATCGTAAAACCCACATCAAATCTAGAGCAAATTTGGACGCTTCTCGTTGAATACGACTACTCAGTCGGAGTGGCTCAATTCATCTCGCAGGTATCCCAACCCGAAGTGTAAGCGAGGGACAATTTCGAAGGTCCCTCATTTACGTATCGGGTTATGATTGGTAGTTTTCACATCGACGCTCCCCTTATGAATCCAAAATCCTTCTCACAGACCGCACAAGATCAATAGGGGAAAATGGTTTTTGAAGGAATTGCCCTTGCCGTTTTTGCATTTGGATTCGCGACTCCTCCTCCGCAATGTAGCCTGACATGAACAGCACACCAAGATCAGGTTTCTTTTTTGCAAGAATTTCGGCTAACTCGACTCCATCCATGATGGGCATAACCACGTCCGTGACCATCAGGTCAATCGAATGCAAATTTCTGCCAAAAACACTCAGTGCTTCAAGGCCGGATGCGGCCATCAAAACCGTGTACCCATATTCGCTTAGCGCAATACTTGCGACTCGCCGCAAGGCAGCGTCATCCTCGACCAATAAAATGAGTTCGTTGCCGCAAAGTGTGGTTTCGGATTGGCTTTCAAGTTGGGTCTGTTCTGTCAACTCTTGTATTAGAGGCAGACACACTCGAAAAGTAGTTCCTAACCCATGTGCGCTTGCAATTTCAACCGTACCTCCATTTTGTTCCACGATACCGTGAACCACGGAAAGCCCCAATCCAGTTCCCAGCGGTTTGGTGGTGAAAAATGGATTGAAAACGGACTTTTGAATGGAATCGGGTATGCCGCAACCGGTGTCGGAGACACTCAGCATCACGTAATTTTCCGAACTCAATTTAGGGGAAACTGAATCGCTAGAAACGGATCGACTAAACCTCTCTGTCCGGATTGAAATGGTCCCCCCGCTCAACATGGCCTCCTTCGCGTTGAGGGTCAAGTTCATAAGTATTTGCGAGATCTGACCGCGATCCGCCCACATCCGATCCACACAAGGATCGAGTTGTAGATCTACTTGAACAGACTCACCAATCAACGGCTTGAGCATTTTGACCGTTTCGGAAATCACTTGATTGAAATCGAGTACTTCCATGGACTGCAACTGTCGTCGGCCGAATGCGAGTAATTGCCGAGTGAGATCGTTGGCACGTCGGCTCGCGGATCGAATTTCATCAAGGAAATCCTTCGATGAATCGCTTTCGATCGAATTGCACTTTAGCAAGTAAGCGTATCCGTCTATGATTGTCAGTAAATTGTTGAAGTCGTGTGCAATGCCACCGGCCAAAAGCCCGATGGCTTCCATTTTCTGGGCTTGTCTGAGTTGTTCGTCAAGAACGCGTCGTTGGGTCACATCCGTCTGTATGCCGATGAAATGAATCAACTTTCCCATTTCGTCAAGGACAGGCGTGATCGACAACTCGTTCCAGAAAGGAACGCCATCTTTGCGGTAGTTAAGTAACTCGACCTTGCATGACTGTTTTCGTTGCAAACAATCCCTGATGTTTGCGATGGATCGCGGATCCGTTTCTTGCCCCTGCAAGAAGCGGCAATTGCGGCCGATTGCCTCCGCAACGGAATACCCGGTCATCGATTCAAAAGCGGGGTTCACGTAATTGATTGGGCAATCCGGACGCGTTGCATCCGTAATGAGAATTCCTTGGGTTGTAGCTTGGATGGCACGTTCCATCATTTGCAGTCGCTTTTCGACGTTGCATCGATCGGTGTGGTCCAGGTGAGCTCCTAGCATTCGAAGAGGATTTCCTTGGTCGTCAAAGATCAAAGAGCCACGAGCGATAATGTAGCGGTACGAGCCATCCTTGTGCTGAAAGCGAAACTCGGACTCATGGAATAGGGTTGGGGCCTTCAGATAAGCTTGAACTTTAGATAGAGTTAGGGCTAGATCGTCAGGGTGCACACGGCTTTCCCATTCCCAAAATTCGTTTCCAATTTCGTGTTCCTCGTATCCAATTTGACTTTTCCATTGGCTCGAAAAGATGACTTGGTTCGTCTTGAGATCCCAATCCCAGACGCCGATATTGGCGGCACAGACCGCAAACTGCATTCGTTCTCGGTCTCGCCGTTCCTTGATCTCGGATTGTCTAAAAATTGTGATGTCAATGGCGAACAAATTGCATTGCTCGCAGGTGGTCGATCGAGTGGCAGTGAGTTGCAAGGTCGTCGGTTTGTTTGTTGTTTGCGTTGTATCCAACTCAATTTCGCACGAATGCTCGGTATCGGTATTGAAAACCTGATCTAAAAAGTTACAGAAGCGTTGCCGATGGTGCTCGGCAACGAAGATTCCAAATCGAACACCGATCAAACGATTGGAGCTCATACCTAAGAGTTTTTCCGCAGCTCTGTTCGTTAGTGAAATGGTTCCATCGCGGGCAACGCTTAAATAACACGTTGGTGAGGCCTGAGAGAGCTCTGAGAACTTCTCGTTCGCTTTCTCCAGCCTTAAATTGATTGCGGAAATCTCTTCGAACTGCAACTTGAGTTCAATATTCTGGATTTCCAATGCCAAGTGCATTTGCCGGAACTCCATGGCTTGATGTTCGCGGCAATTGGCTAAAGTCCTTGACATGCGTGCGTCCGCTTCGCTGTTGATTCCTGGCGATTCGTCGATGGCTCGTTTGCTCATAGGAGAGGGTTCCTAAAGTCAGTGGCTCACGAAAAAAGGAGGCATGGGATGATGGTTGTACTGCGAATCTGACGTGTCGGGTATCGGGTTCCTAGGGAATTCGTCGAAAAATGCTGCGTTTACGTATAAGTACTTACTACCTAGGCCGTATCTGAAGTGCATGCTATTCGGACCGATTCACATGATCGGACTTGGGATTGTGCCCTCCACAAGCCGTTCATGTCGACACAAGGATCGCGTGGATCATTTTTATGAATCAGGGGGCGATTTCATGCAATGGGCTAAGTCATTCAAAAAAACAGGCAGTGTTCGGCCACTATGGATTGTTATTTGGGTTTGGATTGTTCTGGTTTCTAGTTGCTTTGCCGCGTTGATTTACTACCGCCAGCATGTGCCCCCCAGCCCTACGAACGTTTTACGACTCAGCGTGGCGAAACAAGATGTTGACTCGGAGGGTCGCTTTCATTTAATGATGGCTATCCATCCGATGTGTCCGTGTTCGAATGCGACGGCCACCGAGTTGCAACGACTACTCGCTCATTCCACGGATAAGATCCGTTGCACCATTCTCGCTTACACGACGGCTCAAACCGGGACGAAATGGTTGCAGTCGCAGCTTATCGCGAGGTTTCAATCAACGCCTTCGACAACAGTCGTTTCGGATGTCGATGGCCGAATAGCATCCCAATATCGAATGGCCTATTCCGGCGCGACGGTACTTATACGTCCCGACGGCTCGATGGCTTATTGGGGTGGCATAACACCCAGTCGAGGACACGAAGGGGATAACTTCGGTGTGGACTCGATACTTTACGCCATTGAGCATGACACAAGAGGAATCATTGAAGGACCTGTCTACGGTTGCTCCATTGATCAAGATCTACCGGTAGGAGTGGAGTGATGAACCAAATGAACCAAACACCAGTTTCCGTTAAGCAATTGTTCGAGGGGAGTTTGAACACGTTGCATCGACAAACAGACAGAATTTTTGTGATTGTGCTTTTGGTGCAGTGGTTATTGGGAATACTGCTCTCAATCCTATTCAGTCCCTATACCTGGTCGGGTACTCAGAGCACGATCCATCTTCACGTTTATGCGGCGATTTTCTTCGGCGGCCTGCTAACATCCTTACCCTGCTGTTTGGCGATTTTACAAGCAGGTGAGCGTTCAACCCGAATCCTCATTGCATCCGCTCAGATGTTGTATTCAGGGCTGCTAATCCACCTTATGGGAGGCCGAATCGAAGCTCATTTCCATATCTTTGGCTCGTTGGCAATTCTTGCTTTCTATCGTGACTTTTGGGTTTTTGTTCCGGCCATTGCGATTGTCGTCTCGGACCATTTGGTTCGGTCCCTCTTTTGGCCAGAGACCGTTTTTGGGGTCCTGCAGGCTGCTCCTTGGCGCGCCGTCGAGCACGCAGCTTACGTCGCATTCGAGAGTTACTTTTTGCTTTGGGGGGTCAAGCAAGGTCGAAAGCAATTATGGAATCTGGCCGTCGCAAAGTTGGAAACGGAAATCGAACGGAATTCGCTTGAGACTCGGGTAGCTGACCGCACCGCCGACATCGAAGCATCCAGGCAGTTTCTAAAATCGGTGCTTGATTCGGTCGATGGCAATATTTGCATCCTATCGGAAAACGGAACCATTATAGCGCAAAACTTTGGATGGTCGGAGTTCAATCGCACCAACAATGGCTCAGAATCGAAGACAGGAACCGGTGCGAATTATTTGAGCATTTGCGACAAAGCAACAGGCGATAGCAGCGAGGGTGCAACTGCAGTCGCGGCCGGGATTCGCGAGGTTTTGTCAGGTGCAGGAAAGCAATACCTTGCGGAGTACGCTTGTCATTCGCCAACGGAAAAGAGATGGTTTCAAGTGCGTGTTTCCAAGGTAAAAAACCAACTCACGACACTGGCTGTAGTCGTACATCTCAACATCACGCAACGCGTCCTGGCTGAACAGAAAGTGATTCAAAATGCGTTGCATCTAGAGACCCTATCGCTCGTTGCAAAGTATACGGATAACTCCGTGATAATCACAAACGGAAAAAGGGAGATCGTGTGGGTAAACGATGGTTTCACGCGATTGACTGGCTATGAGTCCGCCGAAATCTTAGGAAGAGAGCCGAGTTCATTTCTGTTTGGCACACAAACCGATTCTGCAACGTTACATCAAATGGAGGATGCGTGTCGATTGAAACAGCCATTCAATGTGGAAGCGATCAGTTACAAAAAAAATCGTGACGTGTTCTGGCTCGCAATTGAGTCTCGCCCTATCTTCGGTCAAGCCGGGGTGGCAACGCATTTCGTATACATCAAAAAGGATATTACGGAAGCAAAGCTATCTCGAGAACGGCTACAAAAAGCGAAGTTGGAGGCGGAGTATATTGCGTCCGAGCTGGCCTCGAGCAAGCAGTTGCTTCAGTCGATACTGCAGACAATCCCCGACGGTATTTCTTGGATGGATCGCGATCTCAAGTATCTAGGTTGTAACAAGACCTTCGCAAGTTTCGCAGGGCTGAGCTCCGTGACTGATGTCATTGGCAAATCGATTTCAGATCCAAGTTTTCCATGGACAGCAGAGCAGGCTAGCAGAGCTATGGATCGCACCGAACAGACGCTATCCACGCTGCTTCCCGTTCAGAACATAGAAGACTCGATGCGGCTCGCGGATGGAACGCTCATCGATGTTTTAATAAACAAGATCCCACTTTTTTCGGAGTCGGGTGAGGTCATTGGTGTGTTGGGAGTCTTATGCGATACGACGCATCGCAAGCAACTCGAGCGAGAACTTGGACAGGCGCGCAAGCTGGAATCGCTAGGCCAACTGGCTGCAGGCATCGCACATGAGATCAACACACCCATGCAATGCATTACCAGCAACATGGAATTCCTCGAAAGCAGTATTGAGCATCTTATCGGTGTGGTTAACTCATGCAAAAAGCATGTTACCGTCCCGAACGGAACTGCATGGGAAGAGCAAATACGCGGTTTGCAGAGCGTCTTCGAAGATGAACGTCTTGAACATATGGTATTGGAAACGCCACAGGCGGTAGTGGAAACGTGTTCGGCATCGGCGCAGGTTGTCGAGATCGTGCGGGCCATGAAAGCCATGTCGCATCCGGGTACAAAGGGAAAAGTTTTGTCCGATGTTAATGAACTGATACGAAATGCGACTGTCATTTCTCGCAACCGTTGGAAACATGTGGCTGAATTGAGCCTGCAACTTGATCCGATCCTTCCGTTGGCAGAGATTTTGCCGGCAGAGTTGAGTCAAGTCTTTTTGAATCTAATCGTGAATGCCGCAGATGCGATCCAAGATCGCAATGGATCAACTGCCAGCGTGACCGGCAAAATCCATATTTCTAGCAGTACGGAAAATGGGCAGATTCTCATTCATGTGTCAGACGACGGATGCGGTATGTCTGACGTCGTGATGGAACGCATTTTCGATCCGTTCTACACCACCAAAGGAGTTGGTAGAGGAACCGGGCAAGGACTTGCCATTAGCTATGACTTCATCGTCAAAAAGCTTGATGGAAGAATTAGTGTAAGAAGCCAAGTTGGCGAAGGTAGTCGTTTTGAGATTTCCCTTCCTTGCAAAAGCAAACCAGTTAGTTCCCATTCCGAGGTAAAATCTAGTGACCAAGCGAGAACCCTGAAATGACCGTCAACAAATTGCTCATTGTGGATGATGACCAAGGGCTTCTGAAGGGGCTCAAGCGCAATCTATGTATGCATCTCAACATGGACATAGCCAATTCAGGGCCAGAGGGCCTCGCGAAACTATCGACGGCTCCATTTTCTGTGGTCATATCGGATATGCAGATGCCGGGAATGAATGGCGTTGATTTTATCCAGAAAGCGCGTGCCATCTCGCCCGACACGACATTCATGATGTTGACTGGCAATCAAGATTTAGAGACGGAAGTAAAGGCATCGGCCGTCGGGCGAGTGTTTCGATTTCTACATAAGCCTTGTGACGTCCTGTCGATCCGTAACGCGGTCTCGCTGGCTCAGGATCATTATGAATCTAACAGGGCCAGCAAGAGTGTATCGGGCTTTGAAACAGCCCTCTAACTTTTCCAACCAATGACCTCAACGTTTTACAAGGCAAGCTGCAATGGCCGAAAATAGATTACTCATAGTCGATGATGACGAAGGTCTTCTCAGGGGGCTCAAGCGTAATCTTTGTTTGCATCTCAAAGTGGACATAGCCAATTCAGGGCCAGAGGGCTCGAAAAACTGACTTCAACCCCATTTTCTGTGGTTATATCGGATATGCAGATGCCGGGAATGAATGGCGTCAAGTTTATCCAAGAGGCACGATTGATTTCGCCGCATACAACGTACATGATGCTTACCGGTAACCAGGATATGGATACGGCGGTTGATGCGATGAATGAGGGGCGAGTTTTTCGATTCCTCAACAAGCCCTGCGATGTGACGACGATTCGCAATGCAGTTGCCTTAGCGCAAAAGCAATTTGAACTGGTTACTGCAGAACGGGAATTGCTGGAGCGGACCGTAGTTGGAGCAGTGAGTGTGATGACGGACGTGTTGGAAACGCTGCAGCCCAACGCGGCACAACAGGCCAGAAAAATTACCGAAATTGCAGAGTCCCTTAACGAACGCCTCGGATTGCAACCAGATTGGCGTCTCAAGGTTGTGTCGAGGCTTTCGTTTCTTGGACTTGCGTTGATGCCTACCGCAAAGCAACTGTGCCTTCGGACTCAGTCTGTTTCAAGTCCTGCCTACGTGGATAACTTCAAGCAGATGACGGAAAGTTCGGCACGACTCGTAGCCAAGATTCCCCGCTTGGAGGAGATCGCAAAAATCATTTCCATGCAGTCCGAAGTAGGTGGGGATTTCACGCCGAGCTCTGAAGGAGTTGAAACGCCAGCTATACTCGTCCGAGTCGCCTTTGATTGGACTATGTTGACTAGCCGCGCGATCGGCATGGAGGCAGCCTACTTGGATTTGCATAAAGCGTTTCCGAACTTGCCTTCCGCAATATTTGACGCACTTGTGGCTGCATCGGATCTGAAGGTCTTTGATACGACGATTACCCTCAGCGTGGCACAATTGCGCGAGGGGATGGTGTTGAAGGCATCAATATGCGGACCTGCTGGAGAGATTCTTGTTCGCGAAGGCCAGGTTTTGAGTGAAGCAACCATCGAAAAACTCAAGCTTCGGCGAGGCGGTGGGAGCGATGACTTTACAAACATCTTGGTTTCGAGAGCGTCATGCGAATCGCCCCTTACTGAAGTGCAGTTGAATAGGATCTATCAAAAATTAACGCAAACCGCCAAAGGCGGAATCTTGAATGATCGTCTGCCGTCGCCTATGGTTCGGGGGTAAACGAATAACGCCTTAGTCTCCCGTTATCCCATTAGAATCCGCAACATGCGGCGGAGTGGTTCGGCGGCTCCCCATAGCAACTGATCACCGACCGTAAAGGCGGTCAGATACTGTCCTGGCTGTGTTGGATCTAACGCTAGTTTGCGAAGCCGTCCAACTGGGCAAACCAGTCCGCCAGTTACTGCTGCCGGAGTCAGCTGTTGCATTGATGCGGACTTTTCGTTCGGAACCACTTTGGCCCATGGATTGGCTTTGCCAAGCATGTCTTCGATCTCATCCATCGGGACGTCCTGCTTCAGTTTGATCGTCAACGCTTGGCTGTGACATCGCATCGCTCCGATACGAACGCACAGGCCATCGACGGGAATCGAATCCGGCGAAAGTCCCAATATCTTGTTGGTCTCCGCACTCCCTTTCCATTCTTCCTTGCTCTGACCGTTCCCCAAGTCCTTGTCAATCCATGGGATCAAACTGCCATTGAGCGGTGCTCCGAATTGTTCGGTCGGGTAGTCGTTGGAACGGATCGTCGCTGCAACTTGTCGATCGATTTCGAGAATGGCCGAAGCGGGATCGGCAATGAGACTCGCTACGCTTTGATGGGCGGCTCCCATTTGCGAAATCAGCTCTCGCATGTTTTTAGCACCAGCCCCCGAGGCCGCTTGGTAAGTCATGCTGGTCATCCATTGAATAAGATTGTTTTGAAACAATCCATGCATGGCCATGAGCATTAGCGATACCGTGCAGTTGCCGCCAACATACGTCTTGATTCCTTTTGCAAGGCCATCGCGGATCACTCGATCGTTCACCGGATCCAGGATGATGATCGCATCGTCTTTCATTCGCAGCGATGAGGCTGCATCGATCCAATAGCCATTCCAACCGGTCGATCGGAGCTTTGGATAGACCTCATTCGTGTAGTCGCCACCTTGGCAGGTGATGATGACATCCATCCTGGAAAGGGACGTTATGTCGGACGCAGATTTCAACTCGCCCGAATCAATGCCACCTATTTTTGGACCAAATCCGCCAGCATTGGACGTCGAAAAGAACACGGGTTCGCAATGGGAGAAATCCTTCTCCGCGGTCATGCGTTGAATGAGCACGGAACCGACCATTCCGCGCCAACCGACTAGTCCGACTTGCTTCACGATTCATACCTACGAGTGATGGGGGAAGGAGAACTGGAGAACTGGAGAACTGGACAACTGGAGGATTGGAGGATTGGAGGATTGGAGTTCGCTCTACTCCCCTACTCCACCACTCCACCACTCCCCCACTCCTCCCCTGGCTAACAATCGAAGACTTGTTCGACGTTGCCTCGAAGGATTTGTTTGCCTAAGGCGAGAGCTTTGTCTTCCGACCAGCCTTGGGTTTGACAGAAATCCTCCGCCAAGATGCCGGCAAGGATTCGTTTGTACATTCGGAACTTGGGCAGGATAAACTCCAGTTTGTAGGCGTCGCTGTAATAACCCAGTTGCTTGTTGCGTGGAATCGCCTCGATTCGGCCTCGAAGATCGTGCCGGATGTAGTTGGGAGTATTGCTGTACCACCAATGCCCATGCGTCAAAACGTTGGGGAAAATCCATGCGTAGTCGACGAGCTCTTGATTGGTGACCGACGCAAGGACGGAAATGGGGAACGGGAGGTTCGGGAATGCATTGAAAAGTTCTGAGTACTGGATCAACGAAACTCTTGAGTCATACAGATCCTGCCCTTGAAACACGCCGTTGGGATAGACACGTCGATTAACCCCGATCATGAGATCGAACGGCAACCGGTACGCTTCGGCCAATTCCGCAATCTTCCAAAAGACCCATTCGGCCATGGTTTTCTTGTTGGGCTCGGAAGCGTCGGTGCCACATTGAACGAGGTCGTCCAATGCAATCTGGGCGGCATGACTTTGATCCGAATAGGCTTTTGGGCAGAACCAGGGAGGCAGCGAAATCGCGCATGCCCTGGCACCACGCGCCTTAAATCGCAGAAAAAGCACATCCAGCGATTGTTTCAAGTCCGCTAGATTCGTGGCCGTTCGGCCCGAAGCGGATTCGAGGCGTTCGCGAACTTTCGGTTGAGCCAAATGGAACACCAGGTCGTCGGTCCTCAGGCACGGAACATAGCGATTGGTATCAAACTCTTCTAAGGGATCATCGAAATCGTTGGTCAAAAACACCTTTTCCACCTTGCTGGCTGTGAGCACTTGCGTCTCCCAGTCGTCTTCAAGCATTTTGGTTTCGGCTAGATCGTAAACGGTCTCCCAGTTGGATTTATTAATCTCATCCTTTTGGAATCCGAATAGCTCTTGAGAGAGCTCTACAAACCAAGACCACTGAACCGTATTGTTGATATTGCCTAGATGATGGAAAAGCCTTTCGACTTTTTCGCGAGGTGAAATTCCAGGCTCCTCGATGAGCTGTTTAGGCATCCCGGAGGAATGTGCCAGTTCCGTGTAATAGTGGTAACCCAGAAGATCCGCCAATGATGTTGAGGTTGGCGCATGCGGATTGATGTGCGAATGCGAATCGATCAAAACAATCGCATCCAACTGTTCAAACAAACTTTGCTGTAGTGTCTGGCTCATCGTTGCGCTCATGGCTGGTGCTGTTGGACTCTAACCGCCGCTGACCGGCGGTATTAATGCTATCACAGAATGACTGTGTGCAATGTCAATCATGGTGGAATCGGAAGCAAACTCATTTCCAATTGCGATCCGTCCGAACTCCACGAGGGATCGCAGCGATTCGAATTGAATCGCTAACTGCTCTTTGAATTGCACGACAGATAATGGAAGGTCCACTTCGATCTCAATGAAGTCAGAACCCACCCGTTCGCGAGCGCCTGCAAACATTTTTACGGTCAATCGATCGCTCAAGATGAATAGCGGCTTTTTCCGGTTCCTGATTGTGCGATCCCGATGTTCCAACAATCGTACCCTAGCGATTCGACCATGGTTTTGATGCGGGCTGAGTAATAAGGGCTAACAATGAGAACAAGGCCAATTCCCATATTGAACACATGTTCCATCTCGCGTTGTTCAATTTCACCAAGTTTGCCAATCCATTCAAATACGGGAAGGATTTTCCACGAGCCCCTTTCGAATATCAAGTCCACGTTTGCCGGCAGGATGCGTTCCGTGTTTTCCAACAAACCGCCGCCGGTAATGTGACCGATGCCGTGGACCACGTTCTTCACTTTGTAGTGCGTCAGCACGGTGCGCGTTAACTTGCTGTAAATCAAAGTTGGAGTCAAAAGCGCGTCGCCCACGGTCATGCCCAATTCTGGAACAAAGCTGGCGATGTCGAGTCCGGCTTTTTCGAAGACCGCTTTGCGTACAAGGCTAAAGCCGTTGCTGTGAACACCGGACGAATTGATACCCAAGACGACGTCTCCTGGTGCAATATCGCGTCCCGTGATGAGATTCTTTTTTTCCACCACTCCAACACAGAAGCCTGCCAAATCGTAGTCTTCGGATTGGTATAAGTCTGGCATAATGGCGGTTTCTCCACCTAGCAGACTGCATTCCGCAGCGATACAGCCATCAGAAATGCCTTGCACAATCGCTTCGAGAAGGGGCGGATTGTCCTTGGACATAGCGACGTAATCCAAGAAGAAGAGCGGTTCTGCTCCCGTGCACAGGACATCATTGACGCACATTGCGACCAAATCGATACCGACGGTGGAATGCCTTCCGGCCTTGATGGCGACCTTCAGTTTTGTGCCGACACCATCGGTTCCGGACACAAGAATCGGGTCCTGGTAGTTGCGGGAGAACAGCGACTTAGTGAAGTCGAGGGCATAAAGCCCAGCGAACCCCCCGTCATTTCGCACCACGCGTGGCGTGAAGGTGCGGTGCATGAGCCTGGGCAACCGCTGCATCGACTGTTCATACAATTCAAGGTCGACACCGCTGTCTTTGTAGGTGATTGCCATCGGCGAGGCAGAAGCTTTGGTTGGTGGAAGTTGAGAAAAGCGTTTGGGGAGGCATTATCCCGTTTTTCGCAGATAAATAAAGTACGCGTCCAATTCGAGCAGGTGGGACTACAAGTTTTCGTGGGTACTGGCGAGTTGTGTGGCATCGCGGTAAACCCGAGGCAGAATTACCGAAAAAGTGCTTCCGCACCCTAATTGGCTCGTCAAACTGATGTCGCCACCCAAAAGTCGACAGAGCTCTCGCACAATCGAAAGTCCTAGCCCGGTTCCGGAATGTTCGCGAGTCAGGCCATCATGACCAGTCACTCCTTTTGCCTGTCTAAACTTTTCGAAAATGATCTCGTAATCGCCAGGCGCCACGCCGACGCCGGTATCCGCGACCGACAGCAGGAGATCGTCCTGGTTTTGCCACTCGCAAAATACAGTCACCAGGCCACCCTCTGGAGTGAATTTGATGGCATTCGACAACAAGTTCGTCAGTATCTGTTGCACCTTGCCCTGGTCTTGCCGAATGCGCATCTCCGACTGGCTTGAGTCAACCCGCAGATCGATGTTTTTGTCCTCCGCCATCTTCATCACGATCTCACATTGGGAATGAATTACGGACAGAATGCAGAATTCGGTCGGCCGCACCTCCATTTTCCCGGCCTCTACCTTGGCCAAGTCCAAAATGTCATTAATCATGTCCAAAAGCAAGCGGCCACTGCTTTGGATGTTGGATGCATATCGTCGCTGTTTGTCGGTGAGGGATTCAAATCCCTGCAGGACTTCGCTAAAGCCAAGGATACTATTGAGCGGTGTTCGCAGCTCATGACTCATGTTGGCAAGAAATTCACCTTTAAGTCGATTCGCCTCGAAAAGTTGCAGGTTAACCCTCGCCAACTCGTCGACGCGCAAATCCTTTTCTGCATTCACGTCTTGAAGTTGTTCCTGAGTTTGGGTCATGTGCCGAAGCATTCGATTGAAAGATTCTGACAATTCGTGAAATTCATCTTCGGTATCGACTGAGAATCGCAGTTTCGTGTCCCCAAGAGTGATCTCTTCGCTGACCTGCTTCATATAGCTAAGTGGACGGATGACCAAACGTTTGAGAATCCAATGAATGAAGAACAGAGACAGGGCGAGAGTGCAAATCGCAATCGAGCTAAGTACCGCATAACTCCACATGCTCGACACTTGCGTATCACCATTCGGCATTTTGATTTTCATGACGCGAAAGGGATTGAGCGACGGTGTGGTGGAAGACGCCATCAAGGTGGATTTTGAAGTATGGCATTCGCGTAGGCAGATTTTCTGAAATTCGATTGGATGGTAATAATAGTACGAATCGGATGAATGGTCCTCCTGGTACGTGTGGGTGGCCGCGCCCGTTAGCGGAGGTGCTAATGAAATGGTTTCAGGCGAGTTTGCAGTCTGCAAGTTCGGCTCAGTCGATAGAGGGGCTGACGCAGCCGCTTTTTCCTCAACTTGCTTAGCTTCAGTTGCAGCAATGCTGTCCTTTTCTGCGAGTTTAGAATGGATCCAGTTGATCTTTTCGAGGTCTCGATTATCCGTGGCAAACGGGGCGTTGAGGAATTCATGCTCTAAAAGATCTTCGATACGGAGGATTTCGTACTCGTAACGGGACTGAAGCATGAAACCGCGAAGCATTTCAAGAACCCTGTTTCGATGCTCAGTGGACGGGGTTCGCATTAATTCTACAGCCGGCGAATTTAGAGCTCCGGTCTGAGTGACTGGTTGGAAATCGATCGCAATATGCTTCCAACCAATGACTAATTTGGCATAGTCTCTGGCGGTTTGACGCGTAGTCTCCATAACAAGCTGTGATGCTACGACTTGAACCGCGTAAAAGGCGAGTAGCAACGAGGCGAGAAGGGCTAAGCCCAGAAACAAAAGGCACTTGCGTTCCAGGGACCAGCTTCCGACTTGCGGTTTTAGGAAACTACTGGTCATGTCCGGCGGACCCTTGGTTGTTGATTCAAAACGGAAAATCGGCAATTTCGGAGTTTCTAACCTCGATTGGTAAGAATCTAGAGGATTTGGTGAATGAGTGACAGATTGCCCCCAGACTTCTTCCGAAGTTCCATTTCGCCGAAGCGTTTGGCTTTGCCCAGTCGCTACAAATTCCTTGCAGGTTTTGGTTGGGTCAATTACGATTGAAGCTGTTTTGCCGGATACACTGGCTAATCCCCTTTTTTTGATGCGTTCAAGTTTCCTATAGAGGAGTTTGGTTCATGTCCAAGCCGTTCACGTATTGGGTTCGACTGGCGATGGTTGCAACAATGTGCACGCTCGTCACCTTCAGTCCTGTTTCTGCGGGACGCTGGATGGATCGGCTTTTGCACCGAGACTCCTGCAAAATAACGGCAAGTGACTGCTGTGATCCCATTATCTCGTGCGAGATGAGCTGTGTCACGGTGCCTTCAACGCCCTGTGTCGTCATGAGTCAACCTGCTTGTCCTACGGTGACCCTTGGTTGCGACTCCATGCCTAGCGTGCCACTCGTTTCCGGTGAAGTTTCTCCCACCTTGGAGACTCCCGGTTCCGCCCTGCCGTCCGCGATACCGCCGGTCGTCGAGTCCACTCCGGCCGCGGTAGTGCCGCGAGCGCCCGTGGTTGAGGCTCCTGCGGTCACAACGCCAAAAGCGGATCCTCCAGCACCTGTGGTCCAAAAGCCTTTGCCAGTGGTGGAGCCGCCAGCACCCGTTGTTGAAAAAGCTCCGATCGCGGAACTTGTTCCGGTAGTGCCTGAACCCAAACCGGTTCTAGAGTCGACGCCCCCTGTCGCGAATCCGTTTGCACCGGAAATCAAGCAACCGGACGTCAAAATAGAGGAGCCCAAGCCGAAAGACACATCGATTGAGGATTTGTTCGGAGCGGATCCAAAGCCAGATACACCGGTCACACCTGCACCGGTCACGCCTGCACCCATTGATGATCTTTTCGGAACGGACCCAAAACCAGTTGCAGGCGAGGCGGTTGCCCCTAAAGATGACGTGTTCGGAGCGGATCCAAAGCCCGAGACGCCTGCCGCACCGACGCCGATTGACGATGTTTTTGGGTCGGATCCAAAGCCAGCCACTCCGGTAACCGCAGAGCCGATCGACGACTTGTTTGGCGACCCAAAGCCAGCTGCACCAGAGGCTTCTAAAACCAAAGACAAGCCCGCAGCAGAGCCATCGATCGACGATCTTTTTGGCAAGCCGATCAATATTGAAATTGACTTGTCGAACGAGAAATCTGAAACGTTACCGGTGGATGAAGACGATGCATTCATTGACAGCTTGTTTGGGAATTCTCCGAAGGCATCCAAATCCCCGGCTCCAAAGCTTGACGCGACCGAAGCATTGCCCACATCGCCTGACCAGGCTAAGCCGCAAAGCGAAAAGAGCCCAGTCGATGAATTGGACGCGCTGTTCGGCGTTGGAGAGTTCAAGCCAGCCTCTGAGTTCAATGGTGCCGAATACCGACAATGGGTCGACAACAGCGGTGCTTACCAAGTCAAAGCCAGATTGGCTGTAATCTATGTGGACAAGATAAAACTGCTGAAAGACAACGGCAAGTTCACGACGGTTTCGCTTTCTAGACTAAGCGATGCAGATTTCGGTTACGTCTCTTGGGTCGCTTCCAACTTGACCGGCGAGCAGACCGCCCGAATGGTCAAGACGGAATCCAAGGGAGTTGAGCCCGACATGTCTCGGTAGTTCCGGCCAACCAAACGATCGATAGGCGACAAGAGGCCAACCCAATGGGTTGGCTTTTTTGTTTGGCTTGGTTAGCGATACGCGTGGCACCTTTATTGTAAAGAAGTGACACAATTATTATTAATAGGTGGCACGTTTTTTTAAAATCGCGTGTTTTCGTTGGGTTTTTATGGAAAACGCCGACGTCCCGTGCTGACCACGCCATCGCGTGGGCATCGCCCCGCGTTTTGCAGCGCTCGCGGCCCGATGGGCACGCGGTTAAACGAAGAAACTTACGTGTAGGTGCTTACATGCTGCAATTCCATCGGCCTATCGCATAAAAACCTGGGAGGGTCATAAGCCGGGTTCTGTTCGCTTTCGCGCTGCGATCATTTATCTAGCACCACAGTTGCCCGTGGCGTCAAGCGATCAACCCGAACGTACGAGATTGCGAGCCACAATCTATGCGCTGGTAAGCCGAAGCTTGCCAGCAGCATGCCGTTCTGTTTGTTCTTGCTCCAGGTGGGGTTTGCCTAGCAGCTCAAGTCACCTTGAACTCTGGTGGGCTCTTACCCCACCGTTTCACCCTTACTGAGCGAACTCAGCGGTTTGCTTTCTGTTGCACTTTCCCTAGTCTTACGACCGGTCGACGTTATCGACCACCTTGCTCTACGGAGCCCGGACTTTCCTCTTTGCGATATCGCAAAGCGATCGCACGTCCCTCCCAGGCAAGTACAGCATAACGTATTTAGCCCAAGTTGCCCTCTCGCGAATTCAATTAGGCAACGTTTACGGGGGCGGAGCGGACGCAAGCAGCGTCCGCCACGCTTTGCTGCAAGTCTGGCTATGTCGGGTCGGATTCTTCCACGGGTGCCGACTCCTGCATGGTGACGGCTTTCGTGCTAGCCGAACCAGGTCGACGCCCTCTTCGCTTTTGCGATGAGGATGGAATCATTGTCGGATCGACCTTCTGTAAAAGGCGAGAAATGCAAAGCTTATTGACGCTGACCGACAATTCGTTGGCTTCATCGCAAATCGCATCGTGCAAGCTCTTGGGTATTCTCACGGTTATCATGCGTTGCTGTTCGTGGGGGTCGTTTTCTGGCAGGTCGCGAGAGCGAAGAACAGTTAGCATTTCAAGGACTTTCGAGTGTTCGTCACTGCACTCGTACTCGCGAGCTTCGTCAGAATCGACGAACAGTGCCCGGGCTACCCCGCCGCCCCCAATTGTTTCGCGATAGAACGCGGTCCAAGTTGGCGCGAGGCCGAAAAGTTCGGTCGCAATCTCGAAAACAAGCCGTTTCTTTTCTGCAGATGAATGGGATGTGTCTCGCTTTGCTTTCAATTCGTTGGCGACCGTATTGAAGATCTTCATTTCAGCGGCGAGTTTTTCACCTGCCTCGTCCGCTGCCTTGTCGCGAATTCGCGTAGAGGACTTCTTTTCCAATGGGGTTACGTCGGTTGGCATTTGCCATTGATTAACGGACTGAGTGCTGGAATCGTTGTTGTCAAGGTTCATTCAGTGAGTTTCCTGTTCTTTGCGTACTTCGTCGGAGGCGGGTTGCAGCAAAACTTAATGATCATTCGCCTGCATCCTTCGCGAACGATCAGCTCTCCATGCGGAACAAGGTCTGCTCCTTAGGTTAATGGGAAGATGCTTGGTTAGCTGTCAATACTCTCGTCGCAAGCTTAATGACAGCAAGGACTTAAGAGTGGTTAGATAGCAATGCTTAAAATGCAGGCATTGCCACAATGGAGGGGGCTGCGGTTGGGCTGCCCACTTATTAGGCGATGGGTGCTTTTTCAAATACCAAGTGTCCAGTCTTTAGGTTCTTCGAACTTCTCTCGGAAATCGGCAATTTTAAAACCCATCTTGGTTTCGACGCCCGCGTTTGGTACCGTCTCGGAATCGCCGTTCAAGGAAGGATGGCAACCAAACAAATAGGTAAAGAGATCGTTCTTGGAAGGAAGATTTCCCAATGTCCAGCACCGAATCTGATCAATCCTGCGTCCACATTCGCTGGATGATTCGTCGCGATATGCCGTCGGTCCTTGCCATCGAGGGGCAAAGCTTCGAGTTTCCCTGGACGGAGGAGGAATTTATCCGTTGTTTGCGGCAGCGGGATTGCATAGGAATGGTGGCTGAACGCAATGAAGAAGTGGCTGGCTTCATGATCTACGAACTACACAAAACGCGTATCCATATCCTGTCGTTCGCAGTCCACCCCGAATTCCGAAGGCAAACCATCGGAACGGCTATGGTGGAAAAGCTAGTTTCCAAACTTGCGTATCAACGGCGAAACCGAATTGTGTTAGAAGTACGTGAAACCAACCTGCCAGCTCAGCTCTTTTTCAGGCAACTCGGGTTCCGTGCGACGGGGGTCCTCAAGTCATTTTATGAAGATACTCCCGAAGACGCTTTTCTGATGCAGTTTCGTCATTCAGACCAGTTGGCGCAGGAATCTTCCAATCGCATTGCAAGTTAACGACGATGCGTCCGCCAAAAAAACTCTTCCAAGCCAAGCGATTCTCGATCGAGGAGGTCGAAGAATTGCTTCCGGATGGGACTCGGCTTATCCGGAATATTGTCCGGCACCCAGGCGCGGTCGTAGTTCTGCCCTTGGTTGACGCGGATCACGTCTGCATGATTCGAACGTATCGGGTTGCCATCGATCGCTGGCATTTGGAACTTCCCGCTGGGACGCTGGACAAGCAGCTTTCACCGCTTGAAACCGCCCTCCTCGAACTGCAAGAAGAAACGGGATACCGAGCGGAACGAATGACCTACATTCATACGTTTGCGATGTCCCCAGGTATCCTTGACGAAAAGATGCATTTTTTTGTTGCAGAAGGATTGTTGCCCGGTGAAACCGCTCTCGAAACCGGCGAACAAATCGACAATGAGATTCTTGCATGGTCCCAAATCGACTGCCTGCTTCGGGACAAGAAAATTGCGGATGCAAAAACGGTCGCGTGCCTTCTATGGTACATGCGGTACCGCAATCACGCGTAAACCGATTCGCTGACCTTTCTTCGGTCGCGGCATGATCCGTGCTCAATGTGGCGCCAATCGTTATGCATGCGGCAAACCGTAAAAGCGTGTCCTTCGTCACCACTGCGGCATTCCGCACTACTGCGGCAATCCGTAATAACGCGGCAAACCACAAACACGGGTGAGTCACGTCGATTTGCGCAAGTTTTCTTATTCAATACCTTCACTACAGTGCAATTAGTCATGTACGGTTCAGCTTGGAATACACCCCCGAATGGTTCGCCGCCCGATTTTGCGACCAAAGGATTTCAAGATGGACTTTCAACTTTTCAAAACCGTAAGCAGGTTCTCTCGACCAATTTGGGTTTGGCTCAGTCAAGCCTTGGATAAGTTTGATAGCATTGTCTATTCACTCACCGACCTAAGACTGCCCAAGGATCCGAACAAACCTGATATCGTCGAGCTAGAGAGTCGAATTCTCTACAGCGCCAGCCCATTCATGATGTGGGGAGGCGAGCCCGTCGCAGAACCTCTAGGTGAATTCGAATGCCCTCCGCATTTAACGCAAGAATATTGGGATTCGATTTTACTAGAGTTGGCACCGAGTTCAACCTCCGAATCACTCCTCAAGATCACGGATGCAATCAAAGCAGCTCGAGGCTTGGACGTGGAAGTTTCGATAGACACTCCCAACAGTTTCGATGCGGGTTCGGCAGATGTGGACGATCTCGATAATACTGGTGACAGTTTGGATGATGAAAATACACTAATCGAAACGGCTGTAGAAACCAAGTTCGATCAACTCGAACAATTGCTAACCGGTCTCGTAGACCCGGAAGAAACGCGTTTCGTCCTGCACGGCACCGATGGGACGGACCGACTAGGCACCGAATGGCTTTTCTATGGCAACGGACAAAATGCCAATGTCGATTTGCAACATTGGGGCATGAAATTCGATGGTAACGGCAGCCCACTCATTTACGGTTGCGACATTTCGACAAGGGATCGAAACGATACGCTAGTGGAGGTCATTACAGCTGCGGTGGCAAAACATGCGGAGTTAGCCGATTCCATATCACAACACGAAGATCTATCCTCCGAACCCAATTTGTCCCTCGAATCGCGTCTAGACGAGATCGAGAAACTCAATGCCCTTAGCATTCATTTGCACAGCGGATACGAAGGCTTGTTGGCTAATTACACAGTAGCCAACTACCACGACATCGCTGCTGGAGCTGAACAACCGGACGTCGGGGACTCTAGCGATAGCCACGGCTTAGACTCCATTGAGTTGCCGTTGGTAAGCCAATTGCAAACGGTCGTGCTGACAACAGAACCAGCGGACAAATCCGAAGTAGACGATTTGACCACCGGCCCCAAACTGCTAGTGCTAGACGATGTTCCGGTAAACACGAACGGCAGCGCAGGTGGCGGAGTATTTCATCCGGCCGATTTTGGGAAAGCGGTCCGGCGCGAACTCGCTTTCGTGGATACCCAAATAGCTGGCTACGAACTTCTGGTGGACGATCTGGTGGCCAAGCAGGACAGTTCACGTCAAATTGACGTATTCTTGCTTGCCCCGACTCAGGACGGTATCGTCCAGATCAGCCAAGTACTAGCTGGATACCACGACCTTGATGCGGTGCATCTGGTTACGCACGGCATGCCTGGCGCTTTGAAACTTGGAAATACGTGGCTTACCAACGACACTTTGACTGACTTTGCCAAAGAGATTTCGAATTGGGGGAGCGCACTCACGTCGGATGGTGACTTCTTGCTCTACGGTTGCGAGCTAGCCTCCACATCGGAAGGGCGACAGATTGTTGATGTGCTCGGTAGATTGACAAGTGCGGATGTCGCAGCCAACTTGAACAACTCTGGCAACACTGTTTTCGGTGGCGATTGGAGCATGGAATATCGTCATGGAAGTGTAGAAACCGACGTCGTATTCAGCGACGCCCTGCAACAGCATTGGCAGGGACTAATGGCCGTCTCGGTGGACGCCGTCTCTACGGGCACGACAACAGACACGAGCGTAACAATTCCCCATACAACTAGCTCGAGCAGCAATCTTGCAATGTTGGTTGGGATCTCGACAAGTGAAACAGGAACTGTTGCTTCGGTGACTTACAACGGGGTTTCGCTCAGTTTTGTGGGCGTTTCAGAAAGCGCCACTGGGGCACGCGTTGAAATCTGGTCTCTCCTCAATCCCACTGTCGGAACCAACGATGTTGTCGTGAATCTTACCAGCGCAGGGGGAGCCGAAGTAGGTGTCATGACCTTCACCGGGGTAAATCCTACTACTCCATTTGGCAATTTTGTCTCTGCGTCGGGAAATGCCACCGGCGGTTCAACCACAATCGCGTCGAATACCGGGGACATGGTTTTCGGCGTTGTTTCTGTGAAGCAATCAAACCAAGACCTTGTGCCTAGTGGTAGTCAATCGGAGAAGTGGGACCTCTTTGCCGGAACCGATTCAAACAGTGGTGGTAGCACGGCAGAAGGTGCAAGCGCACTTTCAATGTCATGGACATGGGGAATAAACGCCGATTGGGCAATTGGTGGAGTGACGATCCAGCAATTGACGAATCCGGCCCCTATCATCGTAACGACGTTGTCGGACGTATTGGACGGCGACGTCAGTTCGATGGAAGCGTTGAAAGTGAATCGAGGCGTCGATGGCGAAATCAGTTTGCGTGAAGCGATCTTGGCGGCGAACAACACGGCGGGTGCCGACACGATCCGATTCGATATTGCTGGCAGGGGTATCCGCACGATCTATCTGACCGCAGCCCTTCCTACGATAACCGATGCAATTGTACTGGATGCGACCACGCAAGCAGGTTACTTGGGCTCACCTATTTTAGAATTGGATGGACGCAGCGCAGGCCTTGGTGCTGACGGACTGACGCTTGGTTCGGGTAGCAGCGGTAGCACGATTCGTGGCTTTGTGATCAATCGC
>JANMLD010000090.1:0-7891 GCA_031372345.1 Pirellula sp. | reverse complement strand
CGACAAGACTGGCGTAGGGCGAAGTGGGCAGCGATCGCCTCCAAGTTATTAAACGGTGCCTTCCTCTTGCCCCTTGCGTTAGTAGCAATAGTCCTAATCGCCTTACTGCCGTTCGTCGCCATCTCGTTGGCCATCTTCATTGTGTACGCGATCTACCGCCAGGCAACTCGCAAGCGTGCAGATCAGTTTCTTGCTGCCCATCTGCGAACACTTGGCGGTGTTGATAAGCTCTTCGACGAGGATGAATACATAATTGGCCATATGGGGTTCTGCGAAATCGAGCAGGGCCTTCCGGAAGGGGCGGTCTCAGTATCGGAGGCGATCTCTGCAAATCGACCGTTAGAAAACTCGACAAGCCATCAATCGACTGTTCTTTTCACCAAATTGAACGAGTTGGATCTCTTTGTTGATTCATATCTTGAGAAGAAGCGTCCCCAATGGATCTCAGCAATGCTTGAATTTCTGGCCAAACAAGATGATATTCCAAGAGAAGCGATCGCCGGACTTACAGGCTTCCTTTCAGAGGTAAAACGCGAGAATCCAGATCAAGATACCGAGTGGAACTCGAAGATTACCTGCGGCTGCCCCGCGCTGAGGAATCTCTACGCCATTGCTCGCGAATTGACTACCGCAGCGATACTTGATATGAAGCCAAGTAATGAGACCAACGACCTGCTCTGGTCGGCATTTCGTGGGAGTGGGAATGTCGACTATATTGGCAAAATAATTGACACGATGCACTGGATTGAAAATGCAACGACACGAGAGCAACTAGAGGCTGGTGTTTCAGCAAAATGGTCACTCGCCGCTCATGCCAGGACTTTTCCATTGGTGCATTCTTACGTAATCATGACTACTCAAGACTGCGAAAAGTCAATTAAAAAACACCTCGACGATATATTGACAAAGGACATGGAAAGCATTGTCAAGGAGTCCCAACGTCTCTTGATAGAACACTAAGCATCGGACTCATCTGAAGCTCGCATCCATTGGTGTAAGGTCTCCTGGCAACATCCGTCGAACTTAGATACTACATGTAATTGATTTGCCCCGAAAAAGGCGAACGCGACCTTTGGGCGGGCTCTCTCTCAGGAAGCCAGTTTTTGCAGCTCCAGAACCATTAGCAAAGCTCTATAGCCGGAATTCATCCTCAGTCCAACCTGTGGAAGTGGCAGATGCTGGTTGATGCTAGTCGAGCATCCAGCCAACCAATTCGAGAATCTCGCTGCAAGCTAGCAAGTGGCCAGCTGCCCCTCAGTCCAACCTGTGGAAATCGTAACTGCTAGTTGCTGGTTAGTCCGATCCTGCAGGAGTACGACGCTTTCACAGTTGAGCTAGCCTCGCATTCAGCCGAATTCTGAAATCTTGCTAACTGCCTATCCTTGTGGAACTCGTAGAAGCGTGTCGGAGGGAAGCGGACGTTGGCATAATGGTTTGATCCATCCATTGAATCCAGCCAACCAATTCGAGAATCTAGCTGACAGCAAATGCGGGAAGTTAGCTGGCGTGATGAGGCCAGGCCGTGCGAAATCGTGTGCGATTTGCTGGCAAGCGGGTAGGCTCCGAACAGCACTGGGTTGAATCTGATACACTTCATAGGTTCGATTTGAGTTCATCTGGAGACAATGGCATGCGAGCTATAGTTTTGAGTATCGTTCTCTTGGTTGGAACTGCGATTGGTCAGCAACCTAAGGAGATTACCAACAGTATTGGAATGAAGCTGGTATCGATTCCGGCTGGTACGTTTACTATGGGCTCGCCTATGGAAGAGGTCGGAAGAAGGGTCAACGAGACGCATCATGAAGTGACGATAAGCAAGTCCTATTACCTTGGTGCGTACGAGGTGACGCAGGGTGAGTATGAAAAAGTGATGGGAGCCAACCCGAGCAGATACAAGGGACCGAAGAACCCAGTAGAAAACGTGAGTTGGAACGACGCAGTTTCATTTTGTAAGAAGCTGTCGGAGACTGAAGAGGAGAGAAGGGCTGGACGGGAGTATCGATTACCGACAGAAGCGGAATGGGAGTACGCGTGCCGAGCTGGTAGCACCACGGCCTATAGTTTTGGAGACATAGCGGAATCGTTTGCGGAGTATGCTTGGTTTCAAAAAAACGCCGAAAGAAGAACCCATCCAGTGGGCGAGAAAAAGCCAAACCGATGGGGCTTGTATGACATGCACGGGAATGTTTGGGAGTATTGTCAGGATTTGTATGCTGACTATCCACCAGATGCGTCGACCGATCCACAAGGTCATAATGGCGGCACGCCCCGGGTGAATCGGGGCGGCGGTGGATTTTCCGATGCTGCGTTTTGCCGGGCGGCGCTCCGCAACTCGAACGACCCGATGGTCAATGCGAGCGACAACGGCTTCCGCGTGGCGCTGAGTCCGTCTGTCAAGCAGCCGGAGGCGATCACCAACAGCATTGGGATGAAGCTGGTATTGATACATGCTGGCTCGTTTACGATGGGCTCGCCTCGGAAAGAGCAGTTTGTGCTTAACAACGAGAGGCCTCATGACGTGACGATAAGCAAGTCCTATTATCTTGGTGTATACGAGGTGACCCAGCACGAGTATGAAAAAGTGATGGGAAAAAACCCTAGTTATTTTTCGAAGCAAAGACTCGGAAATAGCGACAGCAGCAAGCATCCGGTGGAGACAATTACCTGGAACGACGCTGTTTCCTTTTGTAAGAAGCTATCGGAGACTGAAGAGGAGAGAAGGGCTGGACGGGAGTATCGATTACCGACAGAAGCGGAATGGGAGTACGCGTGCCGAGCTGGTAGTGGCGCTTCGTTTTGTTTTGGTGACTCAGAGGATGGGCTGTGGGATTATGCATGGTTTGGAGAAGGTGCGGCAGGCACAACGCATCCTGTCGGTGGGAAGAAACCGAACCGATGGGGCTTGTATGACATGCACGGCAATATAGCTGAGTGGTGCCAGGATTGGTTTGCGGATCACACAACAGCGGAAAACAATCCGAAAGGGCCTGATGTGGGGCGGTTCCGCGTAATTCGAGGTGGCGTTTATGAGTTGGGGGCAGATTACTGCCGGTCGTGGGATCGGGTAATGTGTAAGCCAACGGATAGTGATTGCGTCTACGGCTTCCGCATTGCCATGAGTCCGCCTGTCAAGCAGCCAGAGGTGGAACATAACAAGTAGTCAAGTTGTCGGGTTTTTCGGTTTCCACATGTACGACCTTACTGTAGCGTCGAATTAAATCGTAACATCCCATAGAACGGCAGCCCGGTATCTTTGCTGCGCTGAAAGAAATCAATGGCAAGTCGGACAATCCGGTATCCATTTTCTTTGTCCACCTCAAGTTCCCAAATTGCAAATGAGCCGTCAATTTCAGAGCTGCCACGTCCCCGTCCGGAAATACGAAGTCGTCCTTGTCTATGTGAATCAACTTTTTTGGTTCGGTACTCGCCAACTTTCAAAGTATTATTAGGCGAACTATTTTCCTGCACCGCGAATGTTAGGTTCCAACCGTCGATGGAAATCCGTATCTCTTGACTACCGCCGTCCGTTTGCACGAATGCGTTTTGATAATTCAGCGTCGCCCCACCGCCTACATATTCACCGGGAGCGCTGATTGCGGAAAGATAAGTAGTGGGTTCACCGGACTCTAATGGTTTGATATAGTTCTCGACTTTTACCGCGTCTAGGTTGGCGTTCGGCGTGCCATGAAGAAAAAGCCGATGCCGTAAGCGGCCCACTTCGATCCCTCCTTTCTTGCTGGCAATAATCTCGCAATGTATGGCTGCCGTTGATTGTGGCAGTACCTTCGCGCCGGGAAATGGCACCACTTCTGCGAGGAATTCCAGCCCGACCTTTTTCATGGGAAAACGACGTTCAGGTGAACCTTCTAGTGTCAGCACAAGTTCAAGCTCAAGTTCCGCAGGCTCGCTGGTGACTTGGCTTGCGGTAACTCGAAACTCTGCTGGGGAAGTTTTTCGATCCGCTTCCACAATGGGCGGCGTAAACACAAGGATTGGACGCTCAAGAAATTGTCTGATGTGACTCACCGGGATTGCGAAATCCGAAACTGCGTTTAGTCTTCCGACGATGCCCGCCGCATTGCCTGCGCGATTGAGCAACGGCCCACCTGCAAAGCCGGAATTAAGCGTTGGATCAAAACGCAGGCGAAGAACCGCCGCTTTGTCATCCCGCAGTAGCGTGTTCACATTCACAACCTTGACGTTAAGCACACGCAAGTAGACCGTCCCATTGTCAATCGTATCGAAAGGAAATCCTGCGGCGATTAGTTCGGTAGATTCGCTCAAATCTTCGTCCATTCCCAATCTCAACGCTGGCAACACTGGGCCGCTTTCGACGCTGAGTAGAGCAAGGTTTCGTTCCTTGTCCCGGCGTATGATTTTTGCTAACGATTTGCGTTCGTTTTTCAAGCCTGCATCGAATACCACAGACAAAACGTTTTCATAGCCGTTTTCTGGTATTGTTTCGTTAGTGCAAACAATCATTCCCATCGGATTGATGCAAAAACCAGTAGCTATTCTGCTGCCATTCTGGTCAATCTGGACGGGTAATCCCCTGGCAATGGATGCCACTTCCACGCGAGACAGTTCGTCACCGCAAAGTAAAGTTGGCAAAGCGACTGTCAAAAGAACCATGTACAATCTCAATGTCTTTATCATTTATTTAGTCCCGGCAGTTTGGATCGAAATGGTGTTCCCTAGTACCGTTGCAGAAGACACACCGAGAATTTTTATCGCATCAGGGAATTGAACCTCAGCATACCGTAAAACGGTTGGCCCGCCGGTTCGCACCGATGAACAAAATCAACTGCAAGCCGTACGACATTTTTTTCTTTGATTTCAAGCTCCCAGATCACAAACGATCCGATAGGCTGAATGCCGCCGCGCCCGTTCACCTCTATGCTCAAACCGGGTAAATCCTCATTGTTGGGATATCGCATGACCCTTCGGTATTCGCCGACCTTCAATCGTTCTTGATTTGGAGCGGCAAATGTCAGATTCAAGTTTTGGCCAATATTGACACGAATTACTCGATCGTCGCCGGTCATCCTTAATAAATCCCCGCCAAAATTCAAACTCGCACCCCCGCCCAAAACTTCTCCAGGCGCACTAACGGCGTTTAGGTAAGTATTGGGTTCTGCGGAATCTAGAGGCTTCAGATACTTCTCCATCTTAATCGCGTCTAGATTGCCGCGTGGCGCACCTTCGTGATAGAGTTTATACTGTATGCTACCCACTTCATCTTTATCTCCGCCTTTCTTGATTGCGATAATTTTGCAGTTCAGGGGGATTGCGATTTCTGGCAGCACATTTAGCTCCTTTACGGAGGGTAAATCAAGTTCGATCCATTTGCCCGCAAGCTTTGCCTTCAGTGAACCAGAAGATTCTACGGGGCCGCGAAACCTCTCACCACTGGGGAGGGCTACTTCCATGCGATGACTATTTTTAATCCACGCAATCTCGCTAAGTTTAAAAGTGTTATCGCCGACTCGTACTTCTCGATCTACTACAGCGGTCGTCAGGAGGCTGTCGGCAAATTGTAGTTGCGTCCGAATGATTCCAGGTGGCGTCGCATCGGGAAACGGCACCGCTTTCACTTGGTATACACTTCCTTCCTTCTTCATTGGCAAACGACTTTCGGCTGAACCTGCCAACCTCAATATCAGTTCCAGTTCCAACTCCAAGGGCTCGCCGGTGAGTTGGCTTGCTGTAACACGAAACTCTGCTGGGAGGGTTTGCTGGTCCACTTCGACAGTGGGTGGCGTAAACACAAGGATTGGACGTTCAAGGAATTGTCTCAATCGGTTAACGGGAATCGCCAAGTTGATACCTGCGCCGACAATGCCGCTTATAACGACGCCCACAATTCTTCCTTCGCGATTCATTACAGGCCCACCGGAATTTCCCGGATTAAGATTTGAATCAAGTTGAATACGATCTATCGCATTATTCTCATCTCTTCGTAGCGCGGAAACGTTTACAACGTTTGCAGTAACTGACGGATTTGTACCTGGTTTCGCAAGAGCATTGCCAAAAGGAAATCCGAGCACGATCAATTCAGAAAGCTCGCTAACAGATTCGTCGGTTCCCAGTGACAATGATGGAATGGCCGGGTTACTCTCCACGCTCAGCAGGGCGAGATCGCGAACCTTGTCACGTCGAACAACTTTGGCCGGTATGACACGTTCCGTTTTCAACCCTGCATCGACTACCACGGTTAAAATCCCCCCTTGCCCGTAGCCACGCACTACGTGTTCATTTGTGATGATCAGACCGGAAGGATCGATGCAAAACCCACTGCCGCTACCTTGGCCGCCTACATCGATCAGAACCGTTGATGCTTTGGCGATCGCTGCCACAGCCGCGCGAGAAAGTTCTTGGGAGCGACACGTAACTGGTGCAGCGAATATGAACAGCAACAGCCCGACTCCGACCGAGTACCTCTTAACAGCGGCTATCGCTCTCAACCGAGAGCTGCACGTAAATCCGAAAAACAACTCGATTTGTATCGCACTGAAGAACAACGCTAGAATCGAGAAATCCTTAAGCAGCAAATCTCGTCGGTACATAGATTGTCTCAATCGGATAAGTGTACATCCAGTATTCCAAATCATTTTCGTCCGCCAGTCAAAAAGACCTAAAAATTGTAGTTGAAAAACATTCCAGCCATTCGCATTTTCGCCAGCGCATCAGCTTGAATTGAACTTGATTTGACTATTCAATGTGGTTCGAAGTCGGCCATTTACCGACCCATGCATGCTTCAGTAGTCCATCCCTGTAAAAAGCCGTTTTAGTCTAACCGATCCTGTAGGCGCAAACGAGGGAGCATTTTGAAGTGCAAATCGCTTGGAACTGAGCCAGGGGATTTTCAGTTTAAAGTGCTACCAGTCTGACGACCCATTGGCTTAGCGGCATGAATCCTTTGTTAGGTACCATGAGCGTGCCAGGCCCACGCTTCCCATTTCACCATGAGCTTATTGCGCTTTACGAGGTGCCAAGTCTCGCTTAAATTTGAGTAAGTTGATCTCAGCTTCAAGCCGCCAGTATTTGGCGGCACTGGCACCAAGCGCGCTACCATTCCTACTTCTTGCAACCTCTATTCGCTCAATCACTTTTGCGGCATCAACAAGGAATTCTAAGCACTCGATTTTTTGCTCGCTTGTCTCCGCGAGATCGAATGCAGCGACGGAGGCTAGCTTTTGGTATTTATGGAGGAGATCCCTCGCTGTTTCCATGGGCCCGCTCGTATCGACCGCGTCAAACCTCGCTTTACAAACCTCAACACAAACAATCGCTTCCGCCAACTGCTCGCGTTGAAGCTTTTTGATCCGGTCATCCGCATCATTCGGCCTAACGAGTAATTTCGCAATTTTTGGTGTCGTAAACCCCCAATCTCCGGATAAGTCTATCGGTGGTTTTATCTGTGGTTTAGGTCCAATCTGAGGTTCAATCGGAGGTTCAGAGGTTGACCTAAATATAGACTGTGGTTCTTTAGGCAGCTGAGCATGTAAGGTCCCCTGGAATGAAAAAACCATGACACCGGCTATTGCCGTAGTTAAGTAAATCGTTGCTCTCATGTTAAATCTCCCGAAAATTAACTTGCTTCATGGTACGTGTCGCCTAGTTCTGCCAGAAAGCCAATCGGTTCGAATGAGCTAGCTCATTCGGTTTCCTCGTCGGCCCTATTTCACGGATACGTTAATTGAATGCCTCGACTTCAACGTGCCGACGCCTTGATCAAGCTGATCGCGAGACAGTAGTTCATCGATCCAGCGATTTCGAAAAGCGTTGGCTGGGTCGAATTCCCAACATATCTCCCGGAATTCGTTGAAACGGGGATACAACTCGATGAGTTCGCCCGGTGTCAGCGGACAGAGTTTGCCCCAATGCGGAC
>JANMLD010000339.1:0-24188 GCA_031372345.1 Pirellula sp. | reverse complement strand
CGGTTATTGTGTTGCGGGTTGGTAGGAAAAAGTATGCGTTGCTGCGGTTTGAATAGGATTTGGAGTGCTCCGATTCATCGGAGCTTTTAGATGAGTCTGCGTGTGGAAGTGCAGTAACGGATCGAAGAATCGCTTGGTTAGGATGAATCCGATTTGGAGTGCTCCGATTCATCGGAGCTTTTAGATGAGTCTGCGTATGGAAGTGCTGTATCGGATCGAAGAATCGCTTGGTTTCCGGCTGAATCGAGTTTCGTTGTACGCTGTGCGTTCTAAAAGCTGGGATGAATCCCAGCACTCCATATGCGTTAAATCAATCATGATTGTTAAATTCAGAGCGTAGATTCGACAATACCCATTGCGAGGACTTTGCGGATCCTCATTGAACCGAAATTGAGGTGTATCTTTTGAAACTAATACGATTCAGTTGCAAGCCATTTCTTGAGTTCGCAAATGCCTTACAGTTCGCCCGAAGCTCATGAAGCGCGAAAGGTGCATCTGGCCCCTTCGTATCGCAGGTATCCGGCTTGGGTGATCCTACTTTTTCTAATTGGTATCGGACTGGCTTTGAGTCTGTCGATCAGCGCGGTCCAATGGTTGCAGGAAGAGCAAGCGAAATTGCTGTTCATTGGACTGGATGGGATGTGTTTCTATTTGGCAATCGGACTTGGTGTCCTCTTGGCTGTTCTCGTGGCGTTGATCCGGTTCCGGCCCAGCCGAAGATCGCTCGCGATTTTTGCAGCGACGGTCAGTGTCGTTTGTTTCTGCGGTTCCAAGTTTTTTCGAATCGACGGCTATTACGGTAATAGAACACCGCGCATCACATGGAGCTGGACTCCTAAAGCGGAATCGCAGATTAAGTCGTATTTAACGTCTCTTGCGAGCAAAATCGCAACTCCCGTTCTCGACTACGATTTTGCGCCAACCGAGGCTGATTTTCCTGAATTGCTAGGCAAGAACCGCCTTGGAAACGTTGCGGGCGTCGATCTTGTAACAGACTGGAGCCAACAACCACCGAAGTTACTTTGGCGGCATCCCGTGGGCTTGGGATGGTCGGGGTTCGCTATCGTAGGAAACGCGGCCGTCAACTTAGAGCAGCGAGATGAATACGAATGCGTTGTTTGCTATGACGTCCGCACAGGGCTCGAACTATGGTGTCACCGCGAAATGACGCGATTCAATCATGAATACGGCGATGGCCCACGATCAACCCCGACGATTCGCGAAGGTCGTGTTTTCTCCATGGGCGCGACCGGAGTACTTACGTGCGTTAACTTTAGAACAGGTGCCTTGCATTGGAAGCAATCAGTATTCAATGACCCAGTTTCCCAAAACCTTGTGTTTGGAATGACTGGTTCGCCTGTGGTGTTCGAGGACAAAGTTGTTGTAACGCCAGGGGCGGGAGTCGGTGCATCGGCTATCGCGTACTTCTTAGAAACGGGTGCCGAGGCTTGGCGGTGTGGCGATGATCAAGCATCTTATGCCTCGCCGGTTGTAGCGTCAGTATGCGGTCAACAGCAAATACTAAGCTTCAATGGTGCGGGGTTACGGTCCTATGGTGTCGGCGGTCAGGTTCAATGGCTGCAACCGTGGGTAACACAAGGTGATTCACGGGTCAATGTCGCCCAGCCAATCGTATTGGGACAGCATGACCTAGACCCATCTCCTAGCCGCGAAAAGGAAGACAACACTTGGGCAAATATTCTCATCTCGTCCGGATATGATAAAGGGACAGCGTTGGTACGAGTCACTCGGTCCAACGAAGGCTTGACTCCAGAAATCCTTTGGGAGTCAAAATTACTCAAGTCAAAGCTATCCAATTTTGTCGTTCACCAGCGTTGCGCTTATGGCCTTGATAACGGTATTCTGGCGTGTATCGATCTGGCGAATGGGGAGCGGTTGTGGAAAAGTGGTCGTTACGGGCATGGCAAAATACTGCTTGTCAAAGATAACCTATTAATTCAGGCCGAGTCTGGTGAAATTGTCTTGGTCGCCGCAAGCCCCAATGCACATCAGGAATTGGCGAAATTCGAGGCGCTCACCAGCAAGACCTGGAACAATTTGGCATTGGCCGGCGATATCTTAGTGGTACGTAACGATCGGGAGGCGGCAGCGTTTAGGCTGCCAGTGAATGAGTGACAGGTAGATCTTTGCAATCAGTGTAAACGAGCGAGGCCCTTCGCTCGTTGTATTCTTGAAAATCTGAGCGAGGGCCTCGCTCAGCCACATTTAAGCTCAGCCACACTTAGTGTCTAAGCGTTGACGGGCACATTCCCTACTTTGAAAACCGTTTCTATGTAGCGAAATCCAACGGATTCGTAGAGGCGAATCGCACCGGTGTTATGAATAGTGACTTCCAAGTTGACCTTGGCACAGCCAGTTTCTCGAAAGCCTTGCAGTGCGAGTTGAAGCAGTTCGCGTCCGAGACCCATGCCTCGAAATTGAGGGACGACCCCTACGTTTTGAATGGCCCCTTCGATCGCGTTGAGCCTTAGGCCTTGAATGGTTCCGACTGGCACTTCCGGTTTCCCCTCAGGGTCAGCGATGGCAAGCCAAGTTGCTTCAGGGACAAAGTTGGCACGCAGCGAAATGTCACGCATAAGTTGTCTGCAACCGTCGCGATCGCCTAGGCAAGGGAAAACATTTGCATCGATTTCCATTCGGAAGCTGTCCCATTTTGCCAACGCATGTTGTCCCAAGACCTTTTCAGACCAAGGTACGAAACGAAAGACGCTTTCGCTTGGGATGTGACGGCGATCGAACTTCAGAAGATCGATCTGCATTTTGTGGCGTTTAAAATAGACGACAGGCATCTACGTTCGATTGACTCCTATGGCGAGCGGCAGATTGGAGTTTCCCAACCCGAAGTGTAAGCGAGGGACAATTTCGCGGGTCCCTCACTTACGTTTCGGGTTGTGATTGGCAGCTTTTACATCGCGGCTCGCCTAAAAGGGATGGACTGGGGATTGGTTTGGCATTGCAATTGAGTCGGTTAACCGTTAGCCGCAGGCGTACGTTCACCGCGGCGAGTGCGCCTGCGGCGGACGGTTAAACGAAGGCGATGGCTTTGCCATCGATTCTGGGGTCGGAGGCTGCGAGCAAACCGCGGTCGGTTTTTTGAATCCCTTGCGCGATTGCGAGGGAACTGGAGACCTTGAGCGGATGTCCGATTTTTTCCAAGTGTTTGCTCGCGTCGCTGCTGGAGTCGCGACTGTCCGTTAAGGCTAGCCGCAATCCGCCCAGGTTGGGTTCATGATAGACCATGTCTGGACGCCATTGCTGGTGGATTCTGGCAGAGGCGATCGCTTGGTCTATGGGTTCGTTCAGGTCGATGCATCGGACGATGTTTTGAAGCGTCGCGTTAATGATCTTAGGACCACCGGCGGCGCCACAAGTCAGAAACGGAGTTCCGTCTTTTTCTAGCACAATCGTTGGGCTCATGCTGGAGAGAGGGCGCTTGTTGGGTGCGATGGCGTTCGCTTCTGAGCCAACTAAGCCGAAGGCATTTGGAACACCGGGGGAGATACTGAAATCGTCCATTTGATTGTTGAGCATAACACCGGTGCCGGGGACCATGATTTTGCATCCCCAGGTGGTATTTACGGTCGAGGTCAGTGCGACCCAATTGCCCTGGGCGTCGGCGGTTGCCAGATGCGTAGTATGCTTCTTGTTATCGTCGGCTATGGCATTGCCATGAACGATTGCGGACGAAGCTTTGTCCAATTGGATTTGGGAGGCGAGCGAATCGGCGTAGGCGGGATCGACTAGAAATTTCGGGACATCCACGAAATCGCTGTCGCCAAGCCAATGGGCTCGATCCGCAAAGGCGCGCTTCATGCATTCCGCAAGGAGATGAAAAAACTCCCCTTTGGACTTGGCATAGATCTTGGCCACGTCGAACTTGCCGAGCATGTTCAGCATTTGAGCGATGTGGATGCCCCCGGAGCTAGGGGTCGGAAAGCCGACGACTTGATAGTTTCGGTAGTTGGTTTTAATGCACGTTCGTTCGATTGCTCTGTAGTTTGCGAAGTCGGCGCGAGTGAGAATTCCGGCTTGTTTTTCAAGGTAGTCGGCGGCAACTTTGGCGAAATCGCCGGTGTAGAACCAGTCGGGACCATTCTTTGCAATTTGACGCAGTGTTGCCGCGAGGTCGGGCTGCCGCAGGATTTCTCCGAGCCTAGGAACGCTCCCATCAGGTTTGAGCAGTACCGCTCGGCTAGCTTCGTACTTGGAAAGGTTGTCCCGTTCTGAGGAGATCGCATTGTGGGTTGCTGAACCAATGGCGTAGCCGGCTTGGGCTGCTTCGATAGCCGGTTCGAAAAGGGTCGCCCATTTCAAGCTTCCAAGTTTGTCGTGAGCAAGTTTTAAGGCAGCGATTTGGCTTGGGACAGCGCAAGCCAGGGAACCGGTCTGGCTCAACTCCGCGACTGGTTTGCCGTTGCGGACATACATGGTGGCTGAAGCAGCGGAAGGTGCGGTTTCTCGACCATCGATGGCATGTAGCACACCAGCCTGAGTGCGAATCAGCATCAAGCAACCACCACCGATCCCGGAATTGTGACCATCGACGACTCCAAGACAGAGAGCGGCCGCGATGGCGGCATCGACTGCATTGCCACCGTTTTGGTAGACGGTCAAGGCAGCTTGGGAAGCAATAGGATGCACGGTTGCAGCTACGTTGGCGCCCACGGCCGTGCGTTGCTTGGACTTGGAAGACGCGTCCTCGGTTTTTTCTTGCCCGAAACATGTCGGTTGATTCTGCGTCAATCCGACGAGCGAAATTGCGGCCAGCGACTGAGTGAATTGTCTGCGAGTAGTAGGGATCGTCATCGATAGTGTACTTTCAAATGGTTGAGCGCATCGTCGCATACCAACGGGAGACCGAGTACCAATGGGAGAGCGAGGCTCCTGCCGAGCTGGCGTCGCAATGGTTCGGCAGGAGCCTCACCCCACCCTTCCAAACATCTTTACAATGCCTAATGAACTGAAAAACAAAGGGAGAGCGAGGCTCCTGCCGAGCTGGCGCCGCAATGGTTCGGCAGGAGCCTCACCCTCCCTGTCCATGCCTGTCCATGCGTTGACGGGCAGTATTGCCGTCCATCAACTTGGATCGACTGCTTGCCCACGTAGCATATCACTTCTGGGTAGGTATTTGCACATGGCAATGCCGACAAAGTAGAGGCCGATAAGCGGTACAGCCATACCGAGCATGCTCCCAACGTCGTTCGGGGTCAGGATCATCGATAGGAAAGCGATAATTAGGATCGCCATTCGCCATTGGGACACATAAAGCTTGACCGATAAGATGCCGAGTCGTTCGAGCACGAGCATTACCAAGGGTAGCTGAAACGAAATGCCGAAGCCCAAAGGGAGCATTAGCGCAAACGACATGTAATCGGTGAGTCGTGGAGAGGCTCCGATCCCCATGCTGGCATTAAAATCAAGGAGGAAGTCGATGACCATATTAAAGATTACGTAAAAGGCTAGGGCGGCACCGGCCCAAAATAGGAGCAGGCTCGTTGGCAGAAAAAAGTAAACATAGCGACGTTCGTGCGGGTACAGTCCGGCGGATATGAATTGCCAAATATGGAAAAAGATCCCTGGGCTAGCCACTAGGAATGCGATGACCAAACCTGCTTTGAACCAGATCAAAAAGGGTTCTTGAAGGCCGAGCGATTCCGTTCCAGTGTCCACCCCGACAAACTCCCGAAACGCAACCAGATCCTCGACAACTGGCAATCCAAAGGTGTCCGCTTGTTTTCGATCCGTTTCCGAAAGCTCGTCGGCCATGGCGGCTTTCAATCTTCGCAAGTCTCGATAAACGATTTGGCTTACTTTCTTATTTTCGGTAAGCCATTTTGAAAGTTCTGCGGAAACGTCCTGGCCAACAGCTTTCTTCATTTCCGCCTTACTTTTTTTATCGTAGTACCTATCGAGGGAGATCTTGAGAGGAACTTGCATGTAGTTGACCACTGTGGTTGCCATAGGCAAGCCGATTACCAGACCTACGGCCAACCAGATGGACGCTTTGAAAAGGGCACGGCGGAGTTCCTCGAGATGGTCGCCAAAGCTCATTGAGCTTTTCTCAAAGAGGTCGTCGGCCTTTTTCAATGCAAGGACGCTTTTCGCCATCAATCCAGTCTCCGGTATAGTGTTACGGCATGATTTTTGGTGCCGTCGTGCGTAGTTTGTGTGGGGCGAGTAAAATGATTTGCGGGCGCGCCCATTCGTGTCCACCCAGTTTGTTCTTCCCTGTCCATTTGGCAATCCATGTTTTTACCAGATCAGCCGATTCGTTTTGAGCCGATTTTTCGTTCGTACATCTGGGGTGGCGATCGACTTGCCACTCAACTGGGCAAAAAACCGCCTGGAAGCGGCATTTGGGCTGAAAGTTGGGAGATTGTGGATCATCGCGAGGGTGAGTCCATCGTGGCTGAAGGCGATTTCGCCGGCTGGACTTTGAGGCAATTAATTGAATCTTTTCCTAACGAAGTTATCGGTCGTGACGCTCCTAACGAACGCTTTCCGCTGTTACTGAAGTACCTGGACTGCCAAAGAGTACTCAGTGTACAGGTCCATCCAGATGACGTGTACGGTGCCAAAATGACGCAGCCAGACCGTGGGAAGACGGAAGCATGGTACGTGATCGATGCGGAGCCAGAAGCGAAACTGTTTGCGGGTTTGAAGTCTGGGGTTGACCGACAAATTCTGCTTGCGGCGATCGAAAACGGTGAGACTGAGAACTGTTTGCACGTGCTTTCGCCAAAAGCGGGCGATTGTATCTTCATCCCAGCCGGTACGGTTCATGCGTTGGGTGCCGGGTTGATGGTGGCGGAAATTCAGCAGGCGAGCGACTGCACGTTTCGGCTCTTCGATTGGGATCGCGTCGACAAAGACGGGCAACCACGTCAGCTGCACATTGAGCAGGCGTTGGAAGTAATCGATTTCGAACGAGGGCCAGTCGAATTTGTGCCGAGGCCGCCGAACGCGGCCTCGGCAGCGACAACATTGGTCGATTGCGACAAGTTCACGCTGCAAGAGTACGCAAGTCCAGGCACATTTCCGCTGGAAAGCAAGCAGCTTGCCATCATCACTGTACCTAAAGGCCGGGCCGTATTGAAAACCAGTTCGAACGAATTCGCACTCGAGCGTGGCCAGACGGTCCTCGTTCCGTTCGCCTGCCCATTCGCCGAGCTTGGTATTCCAGCGGGTACGGTCGTCCTCGTGTCTACGTTGCCTCGTGTGTCATGAAAAAAACTCTTGCAACCCAATTAGTTCAAGATTGGAGTCTTTTGGATTTGAGGCCCATGCATCGAGCCCTTCTCAGGCGTTGGGCGGAGCAAACTGCTTCGACAGTCCAAGGCCCTTTGGATAGAAAGCGAGAGCTTGTATGGCACTTGGCCAGTCTGAGCGACTCCAGTGATCTGGAGTTGATTGAAGCAACGTGCCGGCCTGGTGTGCTCCTTGTTGACTGTGACGGGCTTTCGAAGAGAGTCAGGGCGGCTCGCGACCGGGATGCGATATTAAACGCAGTGCATCATCGTACTGAGGATCAGATTCGGCTACTGTGGCACTGGTCATTGCATGGCAAACAGGATCTATTGTGGTGCACAGAATTGTCCTTTGATGGCGTAATCAGTGATCCGCGAAGCCTTAAGCAATGGCTGCGTGTTTGCCTGCGCCACGGGAAAGTCCTTGAAGGCCAAAGCAATAGGCTATTGCAGGGGATTGAGTTACCGAAACTCGCTATCCCAAACTCGACATCCATTTAGACTTTTCGACCGAATATATGCAAACTTTGTTGGTAACAGGTGCCGCGGGCTTCATTGGATTTCACGTAGCGCGATACTGCCTTCAGGCTGGTTTGCCAGTCGTGGGCCTGGACAATCTCAACGAGTATTATGACGTTAGTCTAAAACATGCGAGGCTGAAGAGGCTCAGAGAGTTTCCCAATTTCGAATTCGTTCAGCTGGATTTGAAGGATCGCGTGGCGGTAGCTGAGCTATTTGACGCGCGAGAATTCAATAAGGTCATTCATTTGGGAGCACAGGCGGGAGTCCGATATTCGGTCGAGAACCCGTTCGTTTACGTCGACTCCAATGTTTTGGGGACACTGACCATCCTAGAGGGTTGCCGCCGAACGGGCGTCTCACATCTCGTGTATGCAAGCAGTTCCAGTGTTTATGGCAGCAATACTTCGCAGCCATTTTCAGTACGGGATCCAGTCGATCATCCACTCAGTTTGTATGCCGCGACCAAAAAAGCCACAGAACTGATGGCGCATTCTTATTCGCACTTGTACGGACTTCCCACGACGGGTTTGAGGTTCTTTACGGCTTATGGTCCGTGGGGTCGACCAGATATGGCACTCTTCAAATTCACCAAGGCCATTCTGGAAGGGGAGACTATTGACGTTTACAACGAGGGGAAGATGAAAAGGGATTTCACTTTCATAGACGACATCGCGAATACCGTCTGGCTGGTGCTGGATAAAATCCCAGTTGCCAATCCAGCGTGGAATACCGACAAGCCCGATCCCAGTACGAGCTCGGCCCCTTTTCGAATTCACAATGTCGGAAATCAGCAGCCGACAGAACTAACTCGGTTCATCGAGGTGTTGGAAGAAACCATCGGGGTCAAAGCAAAGAAAAACATGTTGCCCATCCAACCCGGCGACGTGCTCGATACCTTCGCTGATGTTGATTCCTTGAAGGACGGAGTGGGATTTTGTCCATCGACTCCCATTGAATTAGGTATTCAACGCTTTGTCGAATGGTATCGTGGGTACTATCAAGTTTAAATAGGCGAGAGGCATTTTGAAGTATCCCAACCCGAAGCGTAAGCGAGGGACAATTTCGCAGGTCCCTCACTTACGTTTCGGGTTGTGATAGGTAGTTTTTACATCGCCGCTCGCCTAAAAACATATCTGCCGCTCGCCCAAGCAACCGCTTCCTACTTAATCAGCCGCCGTCAACCGATACCATGAATTCAACGCATCGAACCCAACTGTCTGTCAACGTCAACAAGGTCGCATTGCTGCGAAACACTAGGCATTTAGGTATTCCGAGTGTCGTTCGAGCATCGCGACTTTGCTTGTCGGCAGGGGCGAACGGGATTACCGTTCACCCTAGGCCTGACGAACGGCACATACGCCGTCACGATGTGTTTGAAATCGCAGAATTGCTCACGGACTGGCCTGAGGCTGAATACAACATCGAGGGGAATCCATTCCACAACTTGATGGAATTGCTTCGGCTTGTCCGCCCATGTCAAGCGACGTTTGTGCCAGATAGCCAATATCAGGCAACCTCGGACCATGGATGGAATTTGGTTGAGGATGCAGCAAGGTTGGAACCATTGATTCGTGAATGTCGCGAGCTTGGAGTTCGGGTGAGTCTGTTTATGGATCCGATTCCTGAACAGATGTCCATGGCCAAAAAAATCGGCGCCGAGCGAATCGAGCTGTACACCGAAACCTGGGCAAGTGCGTTTGACACGACGGCTCAAGCGGCGACGCTTTCGAGATTCGCGATCACTGCCAGGGTGGCTATCGCATTGGGGTTGGGGATCAATGCCGGCCACGATTTGAATCAGGAGAATTTAACGCCTTTTCTGACAGGGGTGCCGGGTGTGGCCGAGGTTTCCATTGGGCACGCTTTGATCGCCGATGCGCTGGAGCTGGGGTACAGCAATACGGTTCGCGCGTACTTAGATTGCATTCGAGCGGCGGTTTGATGGCCTCAGTGTAGAGCGGCACTCCGTGCCGTATTTCTCGGCACGGAGTGCCGAGCTACTCTTTATGCCGAGCTACTCTTTGACGCAGCCTCAGGGGCTCGGTGGGGCGGATCGCAATTTCGCTTCAAAGCGTTTGAGTGCCTTAACCAGTTCTGGATGGTGGGGCTTTAGATCGACTGCACGTCGCTGTTGTTGGACGGCATCTTGGTATCGGTCCATTGCCGCGTAGCAGTAGGCCAGCGTATCCAAATACTCGGCATGTTCGGGTGATAGGAGGCAAGCTTTTCGACTGAGAAACAGGGCCTCTTCTTTGCTCCCCTCGGTGTTGGCGATCAACCATGCTAGGGTATTGCTCTTGTCCGCGATCCAACGAGAAAAGAAGGCAAGTTCATTGGGTTTTGATTTTTTGAGTTCTTCTTCTGCGTTTCGGATAGCAGCTCTCAAGTCGAAGATGATTTTCGCCAATTTTGCAAGGCATTTGTCTTTGTCGCTTGCGGAGAGAGGGAGTTTGTAAAGCCCGATGATAGCATCGACGTTTTCGAGGGAAAGTTCGATCGCCAGCCAGTAGTTCTTGGCAGCTTTGTCGTTGTCTTTCGCTTGTCGAGCGTCATCGGCGATGTACAAATGAAAGTTCGAAATCACATTGCCCATGTCTCTATTCCATTCGCTCATTTGGCGTTGGAATAGAGGTTCGTTGTTGTAACGTGTTACGAACGGCTCGAGGACATCGGCAGCTTCCGCATGTTTGCCCTGGATTTGCAGCATTGCGGCCAGTCGTGACATGCCATCCAGGGTGGCCATATTCGTTAAGTCCTCGTTGAGAACCAAACGGAACTCCGCTTCCGCCCAATCGAATTGGCCTCGTTCTTCGAGTTTTTGTCCAAGAGTGGACCGGCGGTCTTGATCCGATGTATTGCCCTTGCCAAAGAATTGGATACTCGGTTTGCCTGGGACGTTTTCGTCTGGAGCAGCAATCACCGGTGAACCTTTTTCATTGCAAGGAACTTGGTTTAAGCTGTGCTCCGCGGTTTTGTTTGCAAGTGTTGGATCGCCCTGTAACAGGAAGCTTTCGGCAAGTAGATACCCGAAAATGAATTCACGAGAGACAATACTCGTTGGGAGTTTTGCGTGCTGCTCTTGAACAAGCTCTGGCAGTTTGCATTTCAACGCCCACTGGGCGAATTCGTTCACTCGGGTGGATCGGTGGCCGATGGCGGATTCCAGCGTGGTCACGGTCTTGCCGATGGTCAAGATCGAGCGGGCAGTGGAAAGCGCGAAGGACCTCAAGTGGGGTTGGTCAAAGGTCTGCTCGACGACCCATCTATGCAAATCCATGGTGAGTTCCAGGTTGGTTTCGACCGAGCCGTCTTTCAGTTGTTGCAGTTCTTCGGACAGGGTCTGTTCCCACCAACTCTGATCGAACGCGTTTTCGTTGGATGCGTATTTGAGCAACCATCGACTCGCTTGGCTTTGGCCCCCGCTCACGTAGTTCCGTAAAGCTTCTTTTCTATTTTCTAATGTCTGGCCTACCGTGGGTCTGCTTCGCATTAGGATAAGTGCGGCACGCTTGGCCAATCCGCTACGTGTTTCATAGCGAACCAATCGACACAGAGCTCCGAAGCCTTCGTCGTGTTCGAGCCGTTGCAATTGATCGATGTAGATGGATTTTTCAGAGTCCGCCGCACCATAGTTGGTCAAGATCTGCCGGACGCTAACTGGATCCGTATCCCAAGACCAAGAGAACTGGTTGCTTTGGACGACGTAGCGGGCTGTAGAGGCGATTTGGGGGTCGGGATGGAAACTTGCTTTGTGCAATTGATCCAGCGCAAGCACACCAATCCGCTCCAGTTCCGCTTGAGCGCGGAGGCGAGTTGAGTAATTCGGGTCGCTTAGTTGATCGATCAGCAACGCGATGCGTTTTCCCAAATCGTCTGGCGAACCTTTGGATAGCGGGTCGACTTTGGATAGCGGGTCGAGCTGAGAAAAAACAGGCGAGCAACATGCGACAAATAGCAACGCCATCAGAATGAACTTTGTTCCCATGTTCAAGCCTTGCATTCTCCTGAGAGGCGTTTGCCAGGGAGTGTCGTTTTTGGTCATAATGTGTTACGCCGTGTCCAAACAGAAATTCAGCCCGGAAAATGGGTTCATTGAATTATTTTCCCCCATCTATCTTCGCGTCTCAAGGCCATCCGTGCCAAGTGGAGATCTGGATTCCAGCTAGAAAAAGCCAAGCAAATTGGATTGTGCCGACTGGAATCCCTGTTTTCTATCCGAAGGCGACTCGAATTCAACTATTTTCGTCTGGATTGCAATGAAAATTTGACAGAGGGTAGTCCTAGGCGATACGATAAGGCTTGAGCGAAGTCCTGTAACGCACCACGTCCGTTGGGGAGTTCGCCATACTCATCACAATCACACTACTGCTTACTGCTCGTCTCTTTTAGCTCGATGCGTTGGTTCGAGGATACGTTGGACGGGGGGGGTTCGCACGATGGCGAAGAAAATTCAGCATGTTTGGGGCTTGGAAATTGGTCAAAGCGCCCTCAAGGGTTTGCGATGTCACCTGGAGGGAGACCAAGTCGTAACGGATGTTTTTGACTTCGTGGAATATCCGAAAATCCTGAGCCAACCGGAAGCCGAACCGGAATTGCTCATCGCTGACGCCATGCAGCAATTCTTGTCGCGCAACGACCTACGCGGAGCAAAAGTCGGTGTTAGCGTTCCTGGACAAAGCGGTCTGGCCAAATTCTTCAAGCCGCCGCCAGTCGAAGTGAAAAAGATTGGCGACATCGTCAAGTACGAAGCCAAGCAACAGATTCCGTTTGATCTAAACGACGTTATTTGGGACTTCCAACAAATGGAGGGTGCTCAAATCGAAGATGGCTACGCTTTGGAAAGCGAGGTTGGGTTATTTGCGATGAAACGCGATGCCGTGTTCCGATCGCTTAAGCCTTATCGCGAACGATCATTGGATATCGATCTGGTGCAATTGGCACCCATGAGCATCTACAACATGATCGCTCACGATCGATTTAAGGAACGCATGTCGACGGAAGCGTTTGACCCAGACAGTCCACAGAAGTCGACGGTGGTCTTGTCGATTGGTACCGATGCCAGCGATTTGATCGTAACCAATGGTTTTCGTGTTTGGCAGCGAAGCATCCCGATCGGCGGTAATCACTTCACGCGTCAGCTGACGAAAGACTTGAAGTTGACGTTTGCCAAGGCGGAGCACCTCAAACGCAATGCCATGCAAGCGGATGACCCCAAGTTGGTATTCCAAGCCATGCGTCCTGTGTTTAACGATATGGTCACGGAGATCCAGCGTTCGCTCAATTTTTTCAAAACGTTGAATAAGAAGAGCGAATTGGAATCGATGTTCCTGATGGGGAACACGGCCAAGTTGCCTGGTCTTCAGCAGTTTTTGAACAAGAATCTGGGCTTGGACGTTGACGTTTTGGACAAGTTTCCAAAGCTGGAAGGGTCGGAGGTTACCGGCGCGCAAGCGTTCAAGGAGAACGCAGCCGCATTTGGTGTGGTGTATGGGATCTGTTTGCAGTTGCTTCGACGCGGGCCGATGAAGACGAGTCTTTTGCCTCGTGAGATCGTAATCGATCGCGTGGTTCGCATGAAAAAGCCATGGGTGGTTGGTGCTTTATCTGTGTTGCTCGTTGGGATGGTTACCAACCATGCGACCATGGGGCGTGTGCTCAGCGTGGTGGACGAGACTATATGGGACAAGGCTGAAAAGTCCGTTGCCAGCGTTTCAACCGAATCGAGCAATGAGAAGTCGGAAGACACCAAGCGAAAAGAAAAAATTTCCCTTTTTGAAAAGGTCGGAAAAGAGGTTGGGGTTGGTGCGAGGAAGCGTGTGATGCTCCTCGAATTGCATAAAGCGATTGAGGCGTCGCTCAATCGCAACCCTGCGTTAGCGGACAAAACACCTGTCGAACTCCCTTACTCCGATCGCAAAGATTTCCACATCACGGGCATCGAGCAAAAGTTCGAATCAGACCTGACAAGATGGACATCACCTGCACTTTTGACCAACTACAAGGAAGGCGTATCGACCCGCCGACAGTTGTTAAAGGCGTCAGATGCGGACAAAGAAGTGCCGGAACCAACCCCACTCGTCGGTTCTGGCTGGGTGGTTGAGTTGCGGGGCGATCACTACTTCAATGGCCATAGGGGTGAGGAAGGTGAGGCACATGTACTGAAATACATGATTGATTTCTTAGAAAATGGGAGCATCGAGATTCCAAACGAAAAGCCGGACGAAAAGCCGTTGAAATTTACATTGCGAGAGTTAGGAATTCGATTACCTGTCGTTATTTCGGCACCTCCAGCCGATTCCAATCATCGCATTGCCAATCCTGCTTACGCAAAACGCTTGATCAAACTTGGGTACGCGGCGCCGGTCTCGTCTAGTTCCTCAATGGACAGTGGAATGTCTGGCACTAGCGGAAAAATGGGAGGGACTATGGGAGGGATGAGTCCTGGCGGAATGGCTGGACCTGGCGATGGTTTTGATAATCCTGGCGGGGGATCACCTGGGGGACCAGGCGGACCAGGAGGACAAGGCGGACCAGGCGGATTAGGGAGACCGCCAGAAAAACTGCTCGACGAAGATGGAAAAGAAATCCCTCCCTTCTTTCCTGCCCCTAAATGTTCGTTTATTGTGCAGTTCGCATGGCAGCCACGATTCAATGAAGATGGTGGCGCGAAAGCGGGTGGAATTCTACCGGTGCCCGAGCCTGAAGCAACTGGAAGTGATGCGCCCTTGGATGCGGCAGTAACTGGGGCCGAGACGGCTGGGTAGAGGTAGTCCTTCGAACGGTGTTGAGTGGATTGTGGGTCGGTTGGTGTTGTTTAACTTGCTAAGTTGGAGCGAAGAAGATGGACGTAATAAAGAATCAATGGAAGATCGTTGTGCGGTATCAGTTCTGGATATTGTCCATCCTGGTTCTGGTCGCGGCGGCTTCGGTTTATTACCTAACGAGCTCTAGCTTATCCGCCCTTATCACGGCAAGAACAGCAAAGCTTACGAGCACGTTTGAACAGGTCAACACGATTAGTTCCTCCGTCCCAACACATCCGAATCCGTTTTCGCATGCACAGATGGATAAGGTTGTAGGAATGCTTGAGACTGACATACAGGAAGCTTGGAGATTGCAATTCAAGAATCAAATACCGCTCATGGTTTGGCCAATAAACGCCTTCAATGAACCTTCAACGCACGCGATTTTTACCACTTTGCGACCCGTTGAAAAATACATTGATTTTCCATTGCCGGCCCGTTTGCCAGCACCGTACGACCGGATCACGCTCAATGATCGAAAGGTTTACAAGGATTATATTGGCCCTGAATTCAAAGCCATTTCAAAAAAAATAGGAACTGAATGGAAAGCAAAACTTGGGGGATCAGCCTCGTCAGCCTACGGAGGTGGTTCAGACAGCACCATGGCAGGGATGGATGGTGGTGGATACCCGGGCGTCGGAAGCACAGCCATACCGCATGATTCTGCCGATTTGGTTCGCTGGTCCGTCACCTCACAACAGACTCTGCTTCAGCAAGTTGTGCCCTGGTACAGCATGCCAGCCCCTTCAATTCTTGATATTTACTACACACAAGAAGACATGTGGCTATTAACCGGAATCATGGAGATTATAAAGAAGGCCAATGGTGATGCTCGCGAAAACCATGAAGCAGTGGTTCGCGAGGTGGAATATATCCGAATGGGTAGGCATGCAAGTCGTAATGCTGGCGTTTTGACCCCACTTCCGTCCGCTGCGGCCGCAAGTTCGGGTTATGGAAGCGGCATGGGGGGCATGGGGGGAATGGACGGAATGGACATGGCGGGGGCCAGCGGAGGCGGCCTGAGTGGTGGACAAGGCATGGATATCAAGAGCAGCGGTGGTATGGATAGCGGTGGCGCAGCGGACGTCTCAATTGGCATGGACCCTGCAGATGGTCGCTACATCAGTTTTGCTGCGGAATCTGAGTTCCAGCCGCGAAAAGGTGCGGAACTCAGGGAAGCAATTCGGACGATAAGTCCATCCAATGCAGTCGATGCCGTAGCCAAACGGGTAGCTGTAAGAATGCGTCTCAAAATCGATCCTGCTGGACTCAGTCGTTTGATCGCTGCTTGTGGAAGTGCTGAACTGATGCTGGAAGTTTATCAAGTCCGATTGAACACCGACTCAGCACCGGATATCGCGATGGGTGGCGGTGGCGGAGGCTATGGCGGTGGTTTTGGTGGCGCTGATATGCCTGGCTACGGTGGTGGCGGTGGGAAATCCGGGGGGTTAAGTGGTGGACCTGGTGGACCCGCAAGCATGGGTGGAATGGGTGGAATGGGTGGAATGAGTGACGATGGCTTTGGGCCGGGTAGCAGTGGCGGTGGAGGCTATGGTGGCGGCGGTGGCTACGGCGGCGCGATGGGGCAAGCTACATCCTTGCAAGATGCACCAGCCGAAGTATCGGTAGAAATCTTCGGATTGATTTACCTTTATAATCCAGCCAACATCGTAACGCTCGGCACCGATTTGATTGCTGAAAAGTCGGATCAAGTGCCGGCTTCGTCCGCGGCACCTAGTTCGACAAAGCCTGACTCGGCGACACCGGCTCCTTCGACTGCACCGGCGGGTGTCGTTCCTGTTTCGCCCAGTACTCCAATAGATCCCAATAATGGAGTACCAGCAGCGTCGGAGCCACCAGCCAACGTTGGAGAAAAAACTCCGGTTCCTACTGTAGACGGAAACTAGTTTTCGGTCACTAAACTGATCAACCATTGCCCTTCAAGCGAATCTAATTTGGAATATAAGGAGTCCGGGTATGTCCAAGAAAAAGAAGAGTTCCAGTTCGAAATCCAGTTTTAATGCCAAGAACTTTTTCATTATGCATGTGGAAAAGCTCGTCTTTGCATTCATCGCGTTGCTGGCGGGATTGGTCGTATATTCAGGTTTCAGTGCAAAGCCTTTTTCCTCTGCCAAGACTCCACAGAAACTCCAGGAACAAGCCAAACAAGTCTCCCTGGATATCAAGAAGGACCATTGGGATGCAATGGCTTCTGAAGAAGGGCGGAATGTGGCTCCGGTTTTTGTTCAAGCAGCCCGCGAGTCTCGCAAACCGCTTGATCCTATTCAATACGGTTCAGATATCCGTGGAACGTCCTCTATCAAGCCGGGTGCAAGGAGAAGCGATCCAGCATTGGCGGCTCCCGAAAAGTTGGAGGCACACTACTTCTATGGCGCAATAGCTAGAACAGCGAACGTAGATCCTTTAGAGATTCTCGAAGATGCAAAAAAACCCGAAGTGAGGGTACCAAGAAACAATAATGATAAGGCGGGGTATCCAGGCGGAACGAGTTCCTCAAGCAGTATGAGTGGCGGACCTGGAATGGCGGGTGGTGGACCTGGAATGGCCGGTGGCGGACCTGGAATGATGGGTGGGGGGGATGGCTACGGTGGAATGGGTACAGACCCGTCGTTGATTGGACGCAGGTTATTGTCCGCCGGTTACGACCGTGGCTACACACTTGGCATGCGGACTTTTTTTGACGCGATGGGTTCGGGGCAAATGGGGCAAACGGGATACATGGGGACGACGGAAGGGTTGCCGCCGACCGGGGTGAAACCGGATGTGGCTACAAAGAAGATCATTGCGGCTGCAAAGGGATTTGTGTCCGTAACCGCCTTAGCACCTCATGAGGAAATGGAAACTTCTTATCGAAAGGAGTTCTATACGGTTCAGGGTTACATGGAGGGGCGCGACACGCCGAATTATGTTGGATTCGAAGTGCAACGCGTCGAGGTCATCGATCCAAATAAGGAAATTGACGATTCGGATTGGAAACCACTTCCTGAAGCGAGTCCGACGACATTCAAAGAGTTTATCAAGAAGCTGCCGGGAACCTGCTCTGAAGTTCATTTAACACATTGGGTTGAACCAAACATCTCGATGCCAATTCCGCCAATTTTATTGACCGACTATCGGAAGTACGCGTCGCATTCCCAGATTCCAACCGGTGCTTTCGAGGAATCGGAAGCAGCAGGTGCTTCTGGTACCTCTGGAATGTATGGAATGTCTGGAATGTCTGGAATGGGAGGTGGCTATCCCGGGGGTGGGGCAGGAATGCCCTCCGACGGGGGATTTACTGAAGGGGGCAACTCAGGCTATCCAATGGGCGGTGGTGGCATGGGTGGCCCTGGATATCCTGGTGGTGGCAGCGGCGGCCCAGGCTATCCTGGCGGTGGCAGCAGCAGCTCAGGCTATCCCGGTGGTGGCAGCAGCAGCTCAGGCTATCCCGGTGGTGGAAGCAGTAGCTCAGGCTATCCTGGCGGTAGCGGAATGGCGGGCACGGGAGGCGGCTATTCGGACGGGGGAAACAGTGGTTTCATGGATCTTCCCAAAAAACTGCCCAGTACGAAGTACAAGTTGGTTCGATTCTATGACTTCACGGTTCAGCCAGGCAAGGTCTACAAGTACCGAGTCCGACTGTTGATGTACGACTCGAATTATCCCGAGTGGGCCAGCATTAAGCCCGCATCAAGTACGCTGGCGACAGACGTACTGAAGCGAGTAAGGACGCTTGAAAGCCAAGAGCCCAAGGATGCTGGTGTGGCGACGAAACCGGTTACGGGGGCGGCTGGACCTACCAAGAGAGCCAGTCGCAGGGAGACCGAATGGTCAGCTCCTAGCCAAGCGGTTTTAACAGCCAAACCCGCTTCGGTTTTTGTTGCAAGAGGCGAGGATAAACTAGAATGCGTGTTCGTGGATTTCGACGCGACGCGCGGAATTGGTGTTCCCCGGAAAGAGCATCTGGACCAATTCTCACGCGGTCTGGTTTTCGGAATGCCCACCAAAGCAAAGGGAAAGGAAACGCCAGTCGAAATCATCCATCCGGTAAAGAAGGTGATCAAAGCACTTAAGGACTTCAAAACGACTAATCTGGTAACGATTGTCGACATCAAGGGTTATTCGCCACTGACGATGGGGAACGCCAGCAAGGACCCGATCAAAACGGGGGCTGAAGTAATTTCCTTTGACCCGTCGACTGGGCAAATCGTAGTCAGCCGTGAGTTTGATAACTTCACCAATTTCCACATGGTCACTCAGCCGGATTCGCCCGCCGTGGGACCGCTTGGCGGTGGTCTTTCCTTCAGTAGTAGTACCGGTACTCCAGGATACGGTGCCGGCGGCGGAGCGGGTTCTGAAATGGATGGTGGCATGGGGCCTGCTGGAATGAATCCCGGAATGGGTGGATTGAATCCAGGCGGAGGTAGTCCTGGGGGCGCCGCCAAAAAAGGACTGGGTAATTAAGCGAGCCTTTTATTTCAAGTGCATATCGATCTTTGTTTCGCCAGCGATTTTCGCTGGCGAATTTTTTTGAATGGATCGGGGCCGTTGGGCAGTTTGGCTGACCTTCATGTCCAATTTAGATTATGATTTGTCGGCCTTTGCAATCCATGCCTATGTGTGGCTCCTCTCCAGCCGCAACGATGTTTCCCGATTCTGCGCCGATTTTCTGTCGACACAAAAGGGATGATGCTCGGTTGCACGGAAATCCAGCTCGTCAAATTCGCTTTCATTGCAGTGTTGTCCTATGTCTATACGCGTTGCCATTCATCACGAAACCAACTATCAATACGATCGACAGGTAACCCTAGGTCCCCAAGTTGTACGACTTCGTCCTGCACCGCACTGTCGAACAAAAATAGTAAGCTATTCGATGAGAGTGACACCGATAGATCACTTCTGCAACTGGCAGCAGGACCCGCAGGGAAACTATCAGGCGAGGTTAGTTTTTCCTAAGCCAGCGCGGCGAATGTCGATCGTAGTCGATTTGGTTGCCGATCTGACGTCGATCAATCCATTCGATTTTTTCTTGGAAAGCTACGCGGATAACTTCCCGTTTGAATATGAACCGCAATTAGCGCGTGAGTTAGCTGCCTATTTGGAAACGTTACCGCCGACGCCGTTGGTAGATAAGTGGGTGGCGAGCGTAGACCGTTCGACCAAGCCGACGATGGACGCAATCACGAGCTTAAACCAGCGTTTGCAAGGGGAAATCCGGTACGAAATCCGAATGGAAGCTGGCGTTCAAAGCCCCGAGGAGACGCTATCGCTCAAGAGTGGATCGTGTCGCGATTCCGCTTGGTTGCTGGTGCAGATCATGAGACGGCTTGGAATTGCGGCCCGCTTTGCGTCAGGGTACTTGGTCCAGCTAGCAGCCGATCAAAAATCCCTGGACGGCCCCAGTGGTCCAGAAACGGACTTCACGGACTTGCATGCCTGGGCGGAAGTCTACTTGCCAGGTGCGGGCTGGGTCGGTCTGGATCCGACGAGTGGCTTGCTCTGTGGCGAGGGACATTTACCCGTTGCCTGCACCCCCGATCCGTCGAGTGCCGCCCCCATTTCAGGCATGGTAGACGAAGCGGAATGCGAGTTCGCGTTTTCCATGTCGGTGCAACGCATGGTGGAGGACCCTCGCTCCACTAAGCCTTTCTCCGATCAGCAGTGGAATCGCATAGATGCATTGGGGCAAAAAGTAGATGCACAACTGGAGCAAGATGATGTGCGACTAACGTTTGGCGGAGAGCCAACCTTCGTTTCGATCGACGACATGGAAGGTGCCGAATGGAACTCAGAAGCGGTCGGGCCGAAGAAACGCGCCCTATCGGGAGAGTTGATCAAGTTGCTCCGACATCGATTTGCACCTGGAGCGATGTTGCACTATGGACAAGGCAAATGGTATCCAGGGGAATCGTTGCCACGCTGGGCTCTGACCTGTTTATGGCGACTTGATGGCGAGCCGATCTGGCATGACGATAAGTTGATCGCTGACGAAGATCGCGACTACGAGTTCAACTTTAAGCATGCAAGGCAGTTTGCGAATTCCTTAGCGATCCATTTGAGCGTCGATCCGCGTTGGATGGTCCCAGCGTACGAAGACACCTACTATTACCTTTGGCGTGAGCAACGTTTACCGATCGATATCAATCCGTGGGATCCCAAGCTTGCCGATCCAGAGGAGAGAAGCCGATTGGCCCGCGTGTTCAATCGTGGCCTGAATAAGCCGACGGGCATTGTTTTGCCATTGCGTCGACAGTGGTGGCAGGGCAAGGCGAGTTGGCAAACAGGACCCTGGCCCGTTCGGCCAGAAAAGCTGTTCTTGTTGCCAGGCGATTCTGCAATCGGTCTGCGTTTGCCGATAGATACGTTGCCCGTGAGCAGTCAGTCTCAAGGACAGCCAGTCTATCCCAGCGATCCGTTTGCAGCGCGACTTCCCTTGCCGCCCGCATCCCCCATTGTCCAACGCAAGGACGATCCACCGCCACCGGTGTCCGCGATCTCCAATTTACTGAATTTGGAAGATGATCAAAGATGGGCGGAAGAGCTTGCTCGTTTGCAAGCCACCGAACGACTCGATCCTAAGGCAGTGGTTCGAACTGCACTTTGTGTGGAACCTCGCGAAGGGAGGCTTTATGTTTTTATGCCCCCCACAGAAACATTGGAAGACTATTTGGAATTGGTCACTGCGATTGAGCAAACAGCCACCGAATTGCAGTTCCCCATCATCTTGGAAGGGTATCTGCCACCGAGAGATCATCGATTGCAATTGATCAAGGTGACGCCGGATCCTGGCGTTATCGAAGTGAATGTGCATCCAGCCAAGAACTGGAACGAATTGGTTTACAACACGACGAACATTTACGCGGATGCTCGGCAATGTAGACTTGCGACCGAGAAATTCGATCTCGATGGCAAACACACAGGCACAGGAGGCGGGAACCACGTGGTCATGGGTGGTCCGACCCCTTCGGACAGTCCATTCTTAAGGCGACCCGATATTTTACGGAGTATGCTTTCTTTTTGGATCAATCATCCTTCGCTTTCGTACTTTTTTAGCAATCGATTTATTGGCCCGACAAGTCAGGCACCGCGAGCCGATGAGGGGCGACGCGATGCCGTTTACGAGTTGCAAACGGCACTTGAGCTATTTCCAAAACGGGGGCAAGATTGCCCTCCTTGGTTGGTGGATCGCTTGCTCCGGAATCTTCTTGTGGATCTCACTGGCAACACACACAGATCCGAGTTTTGCATCGACAAGATGTACTCACCTGATAGTTCCACGGGTAGACTTGGGCTGGTGGAGCTGAGGGGGTTTGAAATGCCACCTCATGCACAGATGAGTTTGGCCACCCAGTTGTTGGTGCGATGCATGGTTGCCCATTTCTGGCGGAACGAATACACGCAACCGCTCAAGCGTTGGGGGACGGATTTGCATGACCGTTTGATGTTGCCTCATTTCTTGTGGCGGGATCTGCAGGACGTTTTGGGATACTTGCAGATGGATGGTTGGAATTGGGAAGACAATTGGTTCGCGCCCCATTTCGAGTTCCGTTTCCCTTCGATTGGCAGTGTTGAATACGACGGCGTTTCCATTCAGTTGCGCAATGCGATTGAGCCATGGTATGTCTTGGGTGAAGAGCCAGCCGGGGGAGCCACCGCCAGATACGTTGATTCGAGTGTCGAGCGATTGGAGGTCAAAGTGACTGGACTGGATTCAGCCAAGCATCAGTTGCTCTGCAACGGGATTCGAGTACCGCTTCAGTTTGGGGGGGATCAGAGTACTCAAGTATCGGGCGTACGCTATCGCGCGTGGGCGCCGGTTTCATGCCTTCATCCAACGCTGCCGGTGAACACGCCACTGGTGTTCGATTTGTGGGATATTCGAACTGGCCATTCCGTCGGTGGCTGCACCTACCATGTCTCGCATCCAGGTGGCCGAAACTACGCAACCTTTCCGGTGAATGCATTGGAGGCGGAAGGTCGACGCAATGGACGATTCCTACCCTTCGGTCACACTCCAGGTCGATTGGTTCCAAGGATGCCTCGCGATAATCCTGAGTATCCCGCAACGCTCGATTTGCGAAGAGAAACTCCGCGAGTTTAAGTTTTCCAATTCGGATCAAACGGGAGAGCGAGGCTCCTGCCGAGCTGGCGTCGCACTGGTGGCATCCATGGAAGGTACCAAGATGGTTTCCGCTGGCTTCATGCCAGCGGGACCACAATTGGCAGCTACAAAAATGGCAACGGAACGTTGACTGCTCTCCGTCCGGTTTATCCGGGCGGAAGCAACGTTTTCTAAACTGGCCTTACGGACTTTCTACAACGTTGTTTTTCGGCGAAGTTCGTCCTAAGTTTTCCGAAGATGTTCGCAACGCTCAAAAACCAGGGCTGCAACTTAAAACACAGCCAAGGAAACGAACAACTGGTTAAGGCCATATTCTGCCCCGTTGTTGACTATTAGGGCGAAACCAGTTATGCTTAAGTCGCGAGTTGGCATCGGCCTAACTCGTCCCGCCTATGGAAAACAACGTGTCTCTAAGCTACTTTTCTAATTGGCTTTGAGGTGCGCCCCGCAAATTACGGTACCTTGATTGGATTCAATTAGGGCACCGGAAAATAAGGACTCAGAATCTATGTCGCTCGGCTTGCGTTGCATTGTTTTTTCGACTGCAGCACTCCTTGTTTTCCTATCCCAACCAAGGGCAAACGGCTTATTAGGCGACGAAATCCCTAAAGCCTCCTCGCCGAGCTTCGACAAAGACGTCCTACCTATTCTCCGAGCGAATTGCTTCGGCTGCCATCAAGACTCCAAAAAGCTCGGCGGGTACTTGATGACCGACTTCCAAACCATGTTCAAAGGGGGCGAATCCGGTTCTGCGGCCATCGTTCCTGGCAAGTCTGCCGAAAGCTATCTCATCCGCGAAATCGTTCCAGTCGATGGCAAAGCGGAAATGCCAAAAAAGGGTAAACCGTTAAGTGTCGTCGATATCGATATCATCAAACGTTGGGTCGATGCCGGTGCAATCAACGATTCCAAGTCAACCGGTCCTCGTTTCTCAGCGACCAATCCCCCAGTCTATGCCAGAGCACCCACCATTGGCAGTTTGGATTTCTCCAAGGATGGAAAACAAATTGCAGTCTCTTCCTTTCACGAAACACTTCTATTCAATGCGGAAAACGGGCAACTGCAACATCGACTGGTTGGACTAAGTCCACGTGTCGAGTCGATCAACTACTCACCCGATGGCAAGTGGCTAGCCGTCGGAGCGGGCGAACAAGGCGTAAGTGGCGAATTGCAACTTTGGAATGTTGAGACGAACCAGCTTGAAGTCAGTCTGCCACTTGGCAGCGACACGCTTTTTGGAGTGAATTGGTCCCCTGACTCAACCCTGATCTCGTTCGGAATGTCCGACAACACCGTCCGGGCTGTCAACTTGAATGGTGAGCAAAAACTCTATCAGCGAGCACATGAAGATTGGCCACGAGCGACCGTGTTCACTCCAGAAGGCAAGCACCTTATTTCCGCAAGCCGCGACATGACAGTGAAGTTGATCGAGGTGGAAACGGAACGATTCGTGGACAACATAACTTCGATCAC
>JANMLD010000047.1:0-48599 GCA_031372345.1 Pirellula sp. | reverse complement strand
ACGACCCATACGTTCGTCAATCGAGACCGATACAAGGGTGCGTTTGCACCGGGGTTTGATCCCATCGATCCCGCTCGCTACAACCCTGCCACCTACCATCCTACCGGCCTTCTGGGAATCGATCACATCGTCGGTAACGTTGAGGAGGGCCGAATGAACGAATGGGTTGAGTTCTATCGCAAAGTCCTCGGTTTTGAACAACTCGTCTCGTTCGACGACCAAGACATTTCGACGGAATACTCTGCTCTGATGTCCAAAGTCGTTCAAAGCGGACGGGGTAAGATCAAGTTTCCAATCAACGAACCAGCACACGGTCGACGCAAAAGCCAGATCGAGGAATACATCGAGTTCTACGGCGGGGCAGGGGTCCAGCATATCGCGATGGCCACCAACGACATTGTCAAAACTGTACGCGCGCTAAAGGCCAACGACGTATCGTTTTTGCGTGTTCCTAAGACCTACTACGAGGGGATAGGCAACCGGATCGGAGAGATCAAGGAAAACTTCGATGAGCTTGCCGAGTTAGGGATCTTGGTCGATCGCGATGACGAAGGCTATATGCTGCAGATCTTCACCAAACCGGTCCAAGATCGCCCCACTCTGTTCTTTGAAATCATTCAGCGGGAAGGCTCCAAGAGTTTCGGCAAAGGCAATTTCAAAGCGCTATTCGAAGCGATTGAACGCGAACAAGAGACGCGTGGGACCCTTTAGCCGATGCCCTCACCACTCCCACCGATCCGCAGCATCCGAGACTTTTACGCGTTTGAGCAGCATGTCAAAACATGCCGGGCGCAGCGAGGTTTAGGAATGGTTAACCAGTGGTACGAAATTCCTGTCTTCTACTTTTCGAATCCGGCGTCCGTTATCGGCCATGGTGACCTCGTCTATCCGCCAAAGAACTCGTCAGAATTGGATTTCGAATTGGAGATTGCTGCCATTATAGGTACCCAAGCCAGTGATTTACCCGACGACGATTCCGCTATGGACTGCGTGGCAGGATTCACGATCTACAACGATTGGTCTGCCCGCGATTTGCAGCGCAACGAAATGGCGGTTGGCCTTGGTCCGAGCAAAGGAAAGGATTTCGCCAATGCCTTGGGACCGCACTTAGTCCCGTTGTCCGAACTGCAAGATCGGTACCAAAATGGTCGGCTGGATCTCAATATGTCCGCATCCATCAATGGCAAAATCGTGTCTCGAGGAAATGCCTCAAGCATGTATTGGACTTGGCCGCAGATTCTGGCACATGCGAGCCGCGATACAAAACTTTTGCCGGGAGATGTCATCGGTTCGGGTACTGTTGGGACGGGTTGCATCTTGGAATTGACCCCTGCCGTTACAGGTGGGTGGCTAAAAGCGGGTGATGTGGTTCAATTGGAGATAGAACGGCTTGGCGTTTTAGAAAATCGCGTAGGTTCTCGATAAGTTGGGTCTGTTGACAAGAAAGGAGGGTTGAAAGCATATGCCACAATACTTGCAACGAGGCTCCATTCCTCCCAAGAGGCACACGATTCATGCCAATGTACCCGGCCATCGACAGGAAGGAATCTACTACGAAGAAGTGATCACCACTCAAGGCTTTAGCCGCGCTTACAGTATCGTCTATCACCTGCGACCGCCCACGCGAGTGTTGCGGATCGAAGCCGGTGGCAGGACTCCGATTTTTAAGGCGGATGATTCAACCCTGCGGCATGTGCACTTAAAAACATCCGAAATCGTTGCCATAGGTGACCCGATCACGGGCCGCGTTCCATTGATGTTCAATACGGATGTGGTACTGTCGCGGTGTCGTCCTGCGGAGAGGCAACTGGAACTCTATCGAAACGCGAGGGCAGATGAAATCCTGTTTATTCAACAAGGATCCGGTCGATTGGTTTCGCTGTTCGGTGTCTTGCCGTTTCGACCGATGGATTACGTTGTTGTCCCAAAATGCACAACCTATCGCATCGAGTTCGAGCCCGATGCAGTTCCACCTGACATGCTGGTGATCGAATCGCAGGGCGATGTTGGATTTCCCCCCCGTTATCTGAACCCAGATGGGCAATTTCGGCTTGGGGCACCGTTTTGTGAACGGGATCTTCACGGACCTACCGAGCTTGATACACAAGACGCGGAGGGAGAATTCGTCGTGCGTATAAAGGACGGTGAGCAGTGGACACGGTATGTCATGGCGAATCATCCGTTTGATGCCGTGGGATGGGATGGCATGGTATATCCCTACACCTTCAACGCGGATGACTTCGAACCGATCACGGGCACGATCCACCAACCGCCACCTATCCATCAGACCTTTCAATCGTCCGGCTTCGTTGTTTGCACCTTTGCGCCTAGAATGCTAGACACGCACCCGCAAGCGATCAAGGTTCCGTACGCGCACAGCAATGTAGAGTCGGATGAAGTTTTGTACTATGTTCGGGGGCAATTCGGAAGTCGGCGCGGTGTCGAGATCAGTTCGCTCACCTTGCATCCGCACGGGATTCAGCACGGTCCGCATCCGGGTACGATTGTTGCCAGCCGACCGGTCAAATTTACAAATGAACTCGCGGTAATGGTCGATACATTTCGGCCTCTACACTTGGCCGCGGCCGCCGTTAGCCTGGACGATCCCAACTACCCATTTTCCTGGTTAGACTAATTCATGCGAATCGATGTTTCGAATACGGATGTGGTGGCTGTCTATCAAATGCTGGTGGGATTGGTTACGCCACGCCCGATTGCATGGGTCACGACGATCTCCGAGCTGGGTGTTGTGAATTTGGCACCGTTTAGTTTTTTCAATGCATTTGGTGCGAATCCACCGGTCGTCGTCTTTTCACCCACTTTAAAACGGGATAGCGGCAAGAAGGACACTTTGATCAATATTGAGGCCAACGGTGAGTTTGTGATCAATGGGTCGTCCGAAAAGCATGCCGACTTAATTAACATGTCGAGCAAGATGCTGATGCCAGATGAAAGTGAGGTGGCATTGGTCGGGCTATCGACTTTGAAATCAGAGCGGGTGAAACCGCCCCGACTCGCGGAGGTTCCCTTTGCATTGGAATGCAAAATGCTTCAAATCATTCCTATTGGTCACGGAGCGATCTCGGCCAATTTGATTATTGGTGAAATTGTAACGATGCACATCGATGACGAAGTGCTTGATCCAAATGGGCTGCCAGATCCTAGAAAATTAAGGGCAATTGCTAGGCTGGGTGGCGAATTCTGGTGCCGAACCCAGGACCTGTTTCAACTGGAGCGGCCCTGAAAATGTCAGGACCTCTTTTCCCGATTTGGATCGTTTCAAGTCCAGGGGTCCATCGGAATTGAGTATACTTTAGTGTCGCCTTTTACTCCGCAAAAGTGCGTTAACGAGGCGCACTTTCGCGGAGCGAAAGGCGACAATGGTGGACGAGCGAGGCCCTTCGCTCGTTGGGTTCCTGCAAAACCTGAGCGAGGGCCTCGCTCAGCCACAGAAAAGTTCTTTTCCAAAAATCGGAGTCGATCGTGAACCATTTGACACGTCGTGATTTTCAACAACAAGCCATAGGATCGTTGTTGACTTGGTCGTTGCTGGAGACGCTCTTTAAGCGAGATGCGTTTGCTCAAGAAGTGAAACCGATTGCCGCAAAGTGGTTGGCCGAGGTGAATTCTTGGAGTCTAGACTTGAAAGGCAAAAAGCTCGGGCAACTCCAATGGCAAGAGAAAGTGGAGCAACTTTATGCGACCGTCGATCTACCGGAGTTGCTGAAGTTTTTGGACTTCGACAAACTCGCGAAAGAAGCGAACCCAAAAGAGCGAGGCGAATTGAGTTTGAAGGCAACACTGCCCAAGGTAGAAGGGCTACCGACCGAATTGGTCTTTGGCCACCAAATATTTTGCCTGAATAAGGACCGGTCTGTGGTTCCACACGGCCACGACAACATGGCAACTGCCTTCCTGATCTTAAAGGGGGACTTTCATGGCCGTCATTACGATCGCATTGAGGATACCAGCGACCATATGATCATTACGCCGACCATCGATCGCGACTTCGGTCCAGGTGGTTGTTCCACGGTGACCGACACGAAAGACAACGTCCACTGGTTCAAAGCCAAATCCGACATGGCGTTTATCTTCAACATCCACGTGATGAGCGTGAAGCCCGGGAAGACGGGTCGTGTTTACATCGATCCCAACGGAGAGAAAATTGCAGGTGGCCGCATCAAGGCCCGCAAGATCGACCATAAAGAAGCCGAAAAACTCTATGGATAAGAACTCTTAGGCGATCGGCAGCATTGGTTATACCGGGAGGGAGAGGCTCCTGCCGAACCATGGCGGCGCCAGCTCGGCAGGAGCCTCGCTCCACCGCTCCAAACATCTTCCCAGCCGCTCACAGCGAAGATAGTTGGGGACGTCCTTATGTAGAAGAAACCATACCGCTCAGTAAAATTGAGCCGGATGGGCTCAGTTAAATTGAGCCATCTGGTGGAGGCTTTGTAATGGAATTTGGTTTTCTACTCCAAATGGCAATGCGTTACGAGCAACGCGTCGAGAGCCACTTGATATTGTCGAACCAGCGGATTGGAGGACGCGGATTGGTGCCAATCAAGATGAAACAAAAAAGTTTCTTTGACGGCTACTATAGCAAAAGGGTCAAATTCTCGGCTATGAGGTGTGGAACCTCCTTTTCCAGCTACCTTGTTGCGTGCTAACCAATTCAGGATTTCCAGATACTCCGCTTCGGCCATCGCCAGAAAACCCTTGTCGCTACTTCGCTTGCACTTGCGGCTAGCATGTGGTCCCAATGGATCCATCTTCCTACCAACCAATCTTCCTACCATTCTATGAATGCCGTTGGTAGGAAAATTTGTTGGTAGGAAAATTTCTCGAGCCGCCAAGGCTTTGGTTGCACGCACTAACTGAAGGCTGACCAACGAAACTCTTGACGAGTTTCGCTACGGTTGTGCTTAGGTACATGCTCGAAAAGTGGATCGGAGGTGGCGATCAGCGAGGAGTGTCGATTATAGTCTATTATTTTATTTGACGAAGACCGACAGTGCTAATGGCAGGAGGGTAGAGATCTGTCACGGTAACCTAAGGCTTGCGATGGTAATCGGAATGGCGAGTTGTTCACGACGGTAGAACTCCCGAAGCACCTCCGAATCGATTCCTGCTTCCCGACGCGCTTGTTGAATCGAAAGACTTCGAAGGGTTTTCAGCGGGCGTTTATAAAGGTCTCGATCGCCCGTCAACTGGCCGCATTTGACCCCTAGCTGAAAGGCAGGGTGCAAGAATCGCGGAATGCGGTAGGGCTCCGGATAGAGACGCGACAACGTAAATTGAAAGATGTGATATTGCAGCCAACTCACTTTTTTCGCGGTCCCCATGGCGAACCCCAATACAAAGGCCTCATCCTGATCCTGCAACCCCCGACCCAACAAGACATGCAAGACATCGTGATCCTCCAAATCCACCGCGCCACGAAACCTGCACCAACTCGTTGGACTTTCGAATAGACTGACAATCCAAGGTATCTTCGACGCTGGTACAGTGGGTAAAGTGGCTATGACAGAATCCACGATGCGCTCGGGAGCGTCGAGCCCAGGATACCAGGCCAACCAGAGGGCCGTATCGGTGAAGGAGTTTCGCTTGCGACCTTGCGAATCGTAAAGCCATGCGCTAGTGTCAAACAGGCTCAAAATGGATTCAGGCCTCGGTGAATTTGCGGCAGTGATGACTGCAGCAGATGCCACTCGATTGAAGTGATCGAGAACCACCGAGTCCGCCTCCAGGCGTTTCAACTCGCTCAAGGATCCCAATCCAATCGCTTCGTTCAGTTCCTCCATCAATTGACGCGACCAAATCCGTAACGTCTTCTGGTTGTTTGTGCGATACTCCGACTTGAACAAGCCCGCGTGATTGACAGCCCGAAGCGCTGCAACGGCCAAACCCAGTTCGACGGATTCCGCAACATAGCGTCCCACTCCTGCACGAGGCGAGTTCCTAGATTCCTGGAGAGTTTCTTCGACCGCCACAAGACATTGATGTTGTCCATCTTGCTGCAAATGCACCCGTTTATGCTTCAGCCGAATGGGTTGAACACACAGTCTCGACACCGCATGCGCTATCGCCTCCTCCAGACAGAAGCCTGTCCCGCAGCTCTCAATGACTTCATTTCCGACCAAACTGACTGCAAGGGTGAACGTTCTTTCCGATGAGCTGCAATCCGTTAATGAGTGCGAGGAATCGGCACGCAAAATCCTCAAAAGTGCAACGCTGGCTTGGGGTGATTCTTTCGGACGAGTTTCATTTGGCATTGGAAGTTTTACCGGTGGCTATCCGTTTGGATTTCTAAGCCTTCGATTCAGGGCAAATGACGCCGCCGAAGAATTGTCGATAGGAAGCACAACAAATCAATTGTAGCCGATTATTCGCTTCCGGCGTTTGCTATACTAAGGCCAGCGGCAGTTTGGACTATCCCAACCCGAAGCGTGAGCGAGGGACAATTCCGCAGGTCCCTCACATACGTATCGGGTGATGACTGGTAGTCTTCACATCGCCGCTCGCCTAAAAGGTCCCCGAGCATTCGAAACATCAGGGACCCAATTCCCTTCCCACCTCCCCTCCGTCGTATAACGGCATCCAACATGAAGCTTCATCCATCGTCGAACGATTGGTTCAGTCTTATCACCTTGTTCATTGCAGGCTTGCTCCTGCATCAGACTGCAACGTCAGCGGAACCGAAGGCAATGCCCGCCGCGACGGTGCCGAACGATTGCCGTCTATTGCCACCCAAGGATTTGAATGGGTATTTTCCGTTCAAACCACCTAAGAGCAAGGCGGAGTGGGAGACTCGAGCGGATTATGTGCGCCGTCAAGTACTTGTCTCGCTTGGGTTGTGGCCGATGCCAACCAAATCGCCACTCAACGCAGTTCTCCACGGCAAAATCGATCTGCCGGAATACACCATTGAAAAGGTTTACTTCGAAAGCGCACCGGGTTTTTACGTCACCGGCAATCTATACCGTCCCAAGAACGTTTCAGGAAAAGTTCCAGGGGTGCTATTCGCTCACGGTCACTGGCAAGATGCTCGGCTTTCTACCGAAACCGATGCTAATCTTTTACGCGAGATCGCAACCGGCGAAGAGCGATTCGAAAAAGGTGGACACAGTCGATTTCAATCGATGTGCGTTCAGCTAGCAAGAATGGGTTGCGTGGTTTGGCAATGGGACATGCTCAGCGACTCCGACTCCGTCCAGTTGTCGCGAGAAGTGGTTCACTCGTTTAAAACGCAGCGACCGGAAATGAATACCACCAAAGACTGGGGATTGTACAGTCCACAGTCAGAATCACACTTGCAGAGTATCCTCGGCTTGCAAACCCTCAACGCAGTGCGATCGCTTGACTTCCTTTTGAGCCTTCCTGAAGTGGATCCGAACCGAACTGCCATAACAGGCGCAAGCGGTGGCGGTACGCAGTCGATGATCTTGGCCGCGATCGATCCTCGTATTCAGTTGTCCTTTCCTGCCGTGATGGTGAGTACAGCCATGCAGGGTGGCTGCACTTGCGAAAACGCATCGCTTCTACGGGTTAATACCGGCAACATCGAATTTGCCGCACTCTTTGCGCCGAAGCCGCAAGGGATGACGACCGCTAACGATTGGACAAAGGAAATGTCCACAAAAGGCTTTCCTGAGTTGAAAGAACTCTACAAAATGCTCGGTTCGCCGAAAAATGTGATGCTCCAGCGAGGCGAGCATTTCCCGCACAATTACAACGCCGTCTCGCGGTCTGCGTTCTACACTTGGCTCAATCAGCATTTCAAACTTGGACTCAAAGAACCGGTCATCGAACGCGATTTCGAACCGCTTTCAAGAGACCAATTGACGGTATGGGACAAAGATCATCCTGCTCCTACCGCCAAAGGTCCTGAGTTTGAAAAAAAGCTCTTGAGCTGGTTGACGGACGATGCCGAAAAGCAATTGCTTGCTAGCTGGAAATCTTTTGATAACACCGGAAAAGATCTAAACAGTGCGATCGATGTATTGATCGGCAGGCAGATCGGAGAAACAGGAGATGTGGCATGGGATCTTAAAGGCAAAAAGGACCTTGGGGCTTTTGTCGAGATGAAGGGATTGTTGAAGAACGCTGGTCGTCAAGAAGAATTGCCGGTCATCTGGTTGTATCCAAAGAAGTGGAATGGCAAGGCCATCGTGTGGCTTGACCCGAATGGGAAATCGGGACTGTATTCCGCCGAAGGAATTCTAAAAACCGCGGTCGCAAAGCTAGTCGACGCGGGTTCGACGGTGCTCGGCCTCGACATGCTTTTCCAGGGGGATTTTCTGAACGATGGCAAGCCAATCACTCAGACGCCGATCGTTGGCAACCCACGCGAGTTTGCAGGTTATACGCATGGCTACAACCACTCGTTGTTTGCGCAAAGAACGCATGACGTATTGACCGCCGTCCATTTTCTTCGAACGGCCAAAATTGGCGATCATCCCAATCCATCGTCCGTCGCAATCGTTGGGTTAACAGGTGTTGGCCCGATTGCGGCCGCGGCCCGGGCCGTTGCGGGGACGGCGATAGATAAAGCAGCCATTGACACCAACGGATTTCGTTTTGGAAAGCTTCTCGACTATCGGGACGTGAATTTCCTGCCTGGTGGAGCCAAGTATCTGGATATCCCCGGAATGTTGGCGGTCGGTCCACCAAGTCCACTTTGGTTGGCCGGCGAAGGAAGCGAGCCAGCGTTAGTGAAAGAAGTTTATGAAAAGGCCGGCAAAGGCAACCTTGCGCTGTATGCGGGCGATAAGTCCGCAAGTGAATTAGCCGCCGTCGAATGGTTGCTCAAGTGAATGTGGCTCTGTGGTCCGCCACCGTGTAGTCGAGCGAGGCCCTTCGCTCGAACGGAGCTAATGTCGTATTTGTAAGTCTATTGTCAGTCGTCCATTCCGTTGTCCATCATCCAACGATCTCGGCGTGCACCGCCGTGCCACAATCAACTTAATCATGAAACATCTGATCAGCTTAGTTGTTTTAATTTTTATCCCGCTCTTGGCATTTGCTGACGAGCCGATCAAGGTTGCTGTCTTCGACGTCGATGCCACGCCGCCGCTCGGTTCCGCCATGGCTTACGATCCGGTGAAGCGTTTGGATGAACTCACGTTGCGATGTCGCGGGATCGTGATCCTGGGCTCGGAACAGCCTATCGTTCTTTGCGCTGTCGATTGGATCGGCATCGCCAACGAAGGGCACGACGCGTTCCGTTCTGGACTAGCCAAGGCAGCAGGTACAGTTCCTGGACGCGTCGCGGTGCATGCGTTGCATCAACATGACGCGCCCGGCTGCGACTTCACTGCTGAGCGCATCATCCGAGAACTGAATATCACGGGCTACACACGGTTCGAAGGAGACTTTCAACGTCAAGTCCTTCAACGAGCCGCAGATGCAATTCGCAGTGCCCTACCAAACGCACAAACGGCCACCCATTTCAGCTTCGGGGAAGCCGTCGTATCGGAGGTGGCTTCGAATCGGCGTATAGCCGTTGGGCCCGATGGCAAGGTGGGAAGTATGCGAGGTAGCAGTTGCAAAGTTCCAGCCCTGGTTGCATTGCCAGAAGGCCTCATCGACCCGAAAGTCTCACTCCTTGGGTTTTGGAATGAAAAGGTTCCAATCGCCTTGCTCAGCTCCTACGCTTGCCATCCTCAAAGCTATTATCGACTGGGAATTCCTAGCCCCGATTTTCCAGGCATCGCACGGTTCATCCGCGGCCAAGACGAGAATAGCGCGATGCATGTCCATTTTAACGGAGCAGGCGGGAACATCGCGGCCGGCAAATACAACGACGGATCGCATCCCAATCGAATGCTACTAGCCACTCGACTTGCGAACGGAATGCGCGAAGCCTTTGAAAACTCGTCTCGACTGCCTCTTTCTGCTGGCGAAATTGGATGGAGCGGCCAGCCGGTGAGCTTGCCTTTAGCACCTCATTTGAACCAAGCAGATCTGGTTGCGAAACTCAAGTCAGCCAATCCCAAAGGCTATATTTCCTATGCCGACCAACTCGCATGGTTGGAACGTGTCCAAGCGGGTCATCAAATCGACGTTACTTGTTTGCGGGTAGGTGTCGTTCGAATGCTCCATCTGCCCGGTGAATTATTTGTGGAGTACCAACTTGCAGCCAAGGCCATGCGTCCGGATTTGCATGTCATGATGGCGGCCTATGGGGATTACGGTCCCGGCTACATAGGTACAGCTGCCGCTTATCCCGAGGGTGGCTACGAGACGGGCCCAACCGCGTCCAGCGTCGCACCAGAAGTCGAGCTTGTTTTGCTAGGCGCAATGAAGAAAGTGTTAGGTAGATGACTACCGAGTATAATCAATTCACCCAACTCAACCGCATCGTCGAGCCCATCCCAAGTTCATCCTTCATGAGAGAGAATCCTTTGAATACGCGGCGACATTTCCTGTCCACCACCACAGCAGTTCTTTCAACCTCACTTCTTTGCCGTCCATGCTTCGCTCGACAAACGCCAACGAGTACCAAGACAGAGCCTGCAAAATCGGACGTTCCAACAGCCTGGGTCAACGCCACTCTTTTACCAGTCGATAAACCACCAATAAAAAATGGCGCGATCGTCGTCCAGGGAGGCAAGATCCTTGCCGTCGGTGAGTCGCAGGGCGTCACCATTCCTGGCAACGCGACCGTCGTCGACGCCAAAGGCAAATGGATTATGCCGGGCCTTATTTGCACCCACAGCCATATCGGTGGAATGGGCGCTGCCGACGGAAGCAGTCCAATTCAACCCGGTGTTCGTATTCTGGATTCGATCAATGTTCGCGACTCCGGTTTCCGCCGCGCACTCTCAGGTGGTTTGACGACACTCAATATTATGCCCGGTTCAGGGCATCTCATCAGCGGGCAAACGGTCTACTGCAAATTGCGCTACTACGATGTGTCACCGCGCGTCGTAGATGAAATACTGATTCGCGACAAAGACGGTTGGGCAACTGGCGGCCTCAAGATGGCCAACGGAACCAATTCCCAAGGTGAGTCTCCATTTCCGGGTACCCGTGGCAAGTCCGCTTACTTAGTCCGCGAGCAATACATCAAAGCTCGCGAGTACCAAGCCAAAGTCTTAGCAGCCAAAGAGGACGCGACCAAATTGCCACCGCGTGACCTCCATATGGAATCGCTGGTCGAGGCGATGCAGGGCAAACGCATTGTCCATCATCATACGCATCGGCACGATGACATCATGACTGTCATTCGCCTGTCGCAAGAGTTCGGTTTTCAAACCGTTCTGCATCACGTAAGCGAAGGCTGGAAAGTAGCCAAAGAAATCGCAGAAGCCAAGATGCCTTGTTCCATTATCGTACTTGACTCGCCCGGCGGAAAGGTTGAGGCAAAAGACATGACGTTCAGCAACGGTCGGGTGCTCGATGAAGCAGGTGTCAAGGTTGCGTTTCATACCGATGACTGGATTACCGACTCGCGGTTGTTTATGCGTTCGGCTGCGTTAGCCGTCCGAGCGGGAATGAACCGCGACAAAGCTATCGCGGGACTGACCCTCGCAGGCGCGGAGATGCTCGGTTTAGGCGATCGTATTGGTTCCCTGACTGTAGGCAAAGATGCTGACTTTGCAATTTTGAACGGCGATCCTCTGAGTGTCTATTCTCGAGTATTAGAAACTTGGGTCGAAGGCAAAAAAGCTTTTGACCTCAGCAAGCCAGAGGATCAGCTCTATGCCGAAGGTGGCATGAAGGCGGGTAGCGATCTCGATCCATTCTTATGTTGTTTTGCTCCAGCATGGCAAGGAGGTGCAAAGTGATTCTTTCCCAAAGCAAAATGGTAAGGCGAGTGGCAGCATTGTTTCTACCGGGATGGAGAGACTCCTGCCGAACCAACGCCAAGCTCGGCAGGAGCCTCGCACTCCCATTGGAATGCTTAACAGGAACTTTTCTTTCTGCCGTTCGCCTAATTGCAATTCTTGGCTTTGCATTAAGCTGCAACCATGGGATGGCCGAGCCACCTTTAGTGGTCCAAGCCAAGCGAGTTCTGACGGGTGCCGGTCAGACAATCGAGAACGGAACGGTTGTATGCGTCGATGGCAAGATAAAAGCCATCGGCAAAATTGGCGAAATCGCGGTTCCCGACGGTGCAACGATCCTCAAATGCGAAGTTCTAATGCCGGGCATGGTCGACGTGCGAACTTGCGCGGGACTTTCCGGAATCTTAAATGTCAAACACGACAGCGATCAACTGGAACACTCCTCACCTCTCCAGCCTGAGTTGCGAGCCCTCGACGCTTACAATCCTCGCGAAGAATTGGTTGAGTACATTCGCAGTTTTGGGGTCACCACCATTCACACGGGCCATGCGCCTGGCGAATTGATGTCCGGCCAAACGCTTATTGCCAAGACAAGCGGCAACACCATCGAAGAAGCCATCATGGTGGATGGACGTGCGATCGCTGCAACACTGGCTGAGGCATCCTCCAAATCTGGTAAAGCAAGTCCTGGCACGCGAGGCAAACAGATGGCCATGCTCAGGGCGCTCTTTATCGAAGCCCAGGAGTTTCAAAGTAAACAGAACGCCAAAGCGAACCCAAAACCAGCCGAATCGAGCGGCAAAGAGAAAGAGAAAGAAGCGGAACCCATTGCACGGAACCTGAGATTGGAGTCTTTGGTCGAGGTTTTAGCGGGCAAAAAAGCTTTGCTCATTACCGCCGATCGAGCTCAGGACATTGCCTCGGCCATTCGACTGGCCGAGGAATTCAAGATACGAATATGGCTCGACAGCGCTGCCGAATCCCACTTAATGATTCCGCAGATCAAAGCGGCTGGAATCAGTGTCTTGTTGCATCCGTCGATGGCTAGAGCCAGCGGCGAGAAAGAGAACCAGTCCTTCCAATCGGCTTCCAAGCTGCATGCGGCCGGAATTCCATTTGCCATCCAAGGTGGCTTTGAGGCTTATGTACCCAAGGTTCGCGTCGTGTTGTTCGAAGCGGCCATCGCGGCGGCTCATGGACTCAGCTACGATGCCGCAATCGAATCGATTACGATTTCGCCAGCTCGCATTTTAGGAATTCAGGATCGAGTCGGCTCACTCGAGGTGGGCAAAGACGCCGACTTGGCACTTTACGACGGCGATCCACTGGAATACACGACTCATTGTGTGGGTGTCGCCATCAACGGTAAAGTCGTCTCGACGTTGGTGCGTTGAGTGTGGCTGAGCGAGGCCCTCGCTCAGGATGTCGTGGCTGAGCGAGGCCCTCGCTCAGGATGTGGCAACCTTCCGACGCCTTTCCTGTGATTAGTCCATTTCAAAAACTCAACGAGCGAAGGGCCTCGCTCGTCCACAAAGCTCGTGCACAAAGCTCGTGCACAAAGCTCGTCCACACTGCTCGTCTACATCTGCAACACATCAAGCAACACAAGGCAAGAATATGCAACCATGGTATTCCATTGACAACGAAGAGGACGTTCCATCACCGACGCTCCTGATTTACCCAGAACGTATTCAAGAGAATTTGCGCCGGATGATCAGCTTAGTCGGTGACGTGGCACGGCTTAGGCCACATGTCAAAACGCACAAGATGCCGCAGATCATTGCCATGAAACGCGCGCTTGGTATCGACAAGTTCAAAGTGGCTACGATCGCCGAGGCGGAAATGACCGCTAACGCTGGCGGCAAAGATGTCCTATTCGCCTATCAGCCCGTCGGTCCCAACGTCCGTCGATTCGTTGAGTTGATCAAGCGATTTCCAGATACTCATTTTTCCGCTTTGGTTGATAATCCAGACTCACTTTCGCAGATCGGCTCGTATGCAAAATCGCAAAGTGTTGTCGCACGTCTCTATGTCGACTTGAACGTCGGGATGAACCGAACGGGTATTGTCCCTGGTCCAGAAGCTGCTGAACTGTACAAATTACTATCGACAACCGATGGCGTTTGCCCTGGTGGCATGCATGCGTACGATGGTCATTTGCATGAACCGGATTTGGCAAAGCTAACCGAACGAGCGCGTCAAGCTTTTGAACCTGTTTGGGAATTGGCGGATGCTTTGAAACGTGATGGTTTCGACGTACCCAATATCATCGCGGCGGGAACTCCCACCTCGAGTCTATTGGCCAAACACGAGGGGATTGAGGTCGGACTAGGAACGACGGTGCTTTGGGATTCTGGTCAACCGGAAACCTCTCCCGATTTGGATTTTCAGAACGCAGCGGTGCTTTTGGCTCGCGTGATTAGCCGCCCGACCGCCAACCGCATCTGCATCGACTTGGGCCACAAAGCGGTCGCTTCGGAAATGCCGCAGCCAAGAGTTCGGTGGTTCGGCCTTGAGGATGCTGCTATTGTGATGCACAGCGAAGAACATATGGTTTTGGAGACGATGAAACGAGAGGCGTATCCGGTGGGTACGGTTGTGTATGGTATCCCACGGCACATCTGCCCTACAGTCGCATTGCACAATGAAGTGTGGTGCGTCAAGGATCGCATGGCGGGCGAAAAATGGCCTGTCGTGGCACGCTCGCGATGCATAACAATTTAAATTCACCTTCCCTCTGCAGGGCAGCAATCGCCCCGTTCGTGTCGTTGGAAGCTAATTTACCTGGCGGATTCCACCACAGTAAAACTGGTTGACGTCTCGATGTTCTGCGATACTACTGTATACGACAATCGTAGGGAACTGGTACAAAGGTCGTTTGACAACGCTTTCCTGTCCGATCCATCACAAAGAAGAATCTTTATGCGAGTACTGTTTGCGGATTCTGACGTGCTTTTTCTGGAAATTGTGCAGGCGTATTTTTTGAAGTGCGGGCATACCTTGATGACTGCCTCGGATGGATTGGAGTGCTGTGCCGTTCTTCGAGACTTTCAACCTGACGCGATTGTGTTGGATTGCGAGATTCTCTGGAGCGAGGGAGTGATGGTCAAGCTTGGAAGCGATCCAGCGCTTTACCGCATTCCAACGATCCTAGTGGCAGACGACGAATCCATGAAAGACTCCTTGATCCATTCGAATGTGAAATGCGTGGCTTGGCTTCGAAAACCCTTTGGTTTGGATTGTTTGTTGGAAAAAATAGAATCCATGATCGGTGTCGAGCGAACGGCAGATCGAAAATGATTGGGATGCTGGCCAATCGCTTGCGAGTACCGCGATGCCACGCTAAACCTTTCGGGCTGTGTTTCTGCGTTTTTTCTTCGGCATTTGGCTCAACAAGTCTTGCGGAAGCAACCTGGAATGAGGGCAATCGTCCATAATGTGGAGGCTCAGGTTTCGAATCAACCTTGATTCGCATTTCTTCTTACCACTCTCAATTCAAACTTAAGACAATATGGCTGTTGTATCTGTTGACTTGCGCAAGATATTGGTCGCAACCGATTTTTCACCACACTCGAAAATTGCACTGGCCCGAGCTGGCGAGTTGGCAATTGCCTTTCAGAGCCAGCTCATCGCGGTTCATTGCTTACCGGATCTTGCGTTCGTTCCGTCGGCTTCTGAGTTTGGCTTACCCTACAACGACTATATGCTGATGCAGGAAGAGTTTCGCACCGAAGCGTGTGCGACGATGAAGAATTACCTGGAAGGAGCAGTTCCACAAGAACAAGCGGTCAGTTCAAAGATCCTAGTCGGCGACCCGCACATTGAATTGTCTCTCTTTGCAGAAAAAGAGCACGCCGACTTAGTTGTGGCGGGGCGAAGTGGCCATTCGGGTTGGGAGCAGTTTTTCCTGGGCAGTACTAGTCGGGGCCTATTCCATCGATGCCCGACTTCGGTGTTGGCTGTTGCCGACCAATGGACTCAGAAACCGAAAACGCTTTTGGCGGGTACGGACTTCTCAGACACATCCCGGAAAGCAGTCTTGCATGGGATGGCCATTGCTGAAAAATTTGGGGCGAAGGTGCATTTGATGCATGTCATCGACACGACCGACACACCCTCAAAAAGTGTCGAGCGAATGACCAGCCATGATTCGATGCGTCAATCCATCCATGACTACGCTCAATCACGACTTGAAGTGTTCATCCAATCGCTGGATTGTGATGCTTCGCAATTGCAGGTGCACTTGTCCTGGGGAACTCCATGGCGCGACATGTGCCAAACGGCTGAAAAAATTCAAGCGGACTTGATCGTCATTGGCAATGTAGGACGGCGCGGAGTGAAAGGATTTCTTTTGGGAAATACCGCAGATCGTATTATGAGTCATTGCAAGTCAAGCGTCCTGGCCCTGAAGTCTGTTGATAAAAAGTAACGGCATTCCTGGACTTTGGCGAGATTTGCAAGTCGCCCAGCATCGTGTGGCACGTCCCTGAGTTTACGAAGGGCGTGGTAAGTAGACACATCGAGCCACAACAGGCTTTCTGTGTCGTCGATGGAATCGCGTCCGGTCAACTCTTGAATCTTTCGGTGATGAAAACGGCTTATTTCCGTTTTTCGGAGAATAGACCCCAGTTGCCCTAATCGGCAAATTCCGTAAGGTCGATACGGTATGCATGCTGTCTTTCCGCCAGGCACGGCTCCCATTCGGTTTGCCGTCAATTTATTTGCTAGCGTTTTCCGTATGCGTCATTCTGAGTTGCTTCGGCTGCTCACTGGGGCCGCGTTCGCTTATGCACAGTCGGCTACGGTACAACGAAGCAGTGAAGACGACTTCCGAACAGCAATTGCTGCTCAATATTGTTCGATTGCGTTATGTCGACACGCCCAGCAGTCTAGCCATTTCGAGCATTGCAGATCAACAAGAAGTTGTCGCCGGGCTAGGAATTGTTCCATTCTTCACTTCAGCCGGCGCTGGAGGCGTCGGTAGCTATAGGAATTCCATTCTTCCACAAGCTCAGCTTTCAGGTACTACGCGTCCGACACTCAGCTATACTCCATTGGACGACGAAGAATTTACGCGCAGACTCTTTTCGCCGATCTCGCTTGAGGGAGCTGCCTATTTGTCAAAGACAACATGGCCGATTTCCACCGTCTTTCGATTGTATTTGGAAAATCTCAATTGGGTTTCAAACGCTGAGACAGCCAGCGGGCCAACGCCAGCCGGGCCACCCGACTACGCGACATTTCTGGAAGGCGTTCAATCGCTTCAGCAACTTCAAGATCGAAAACTGATCACACTCTTTACCGAAGAACGCGAGGAAGCGGTTTCGAGCACATTCACTTCGGATGAAAGCAATGTCAAGAACACCCTCGATTCGGTAAAAAACAATCTGGAGCTGAAATCTACGAAGGAAGGTGTCAGTCTGATTCGTCGACAAAAACAGCCAGTGCTTCGAGTCGATCCAACTGTGAATGATGATGGTGATTGGTTGGTTTTCTGCAATGCGTTCAAGCTCAATTCAAACCTCAGAACGTTCGACCTGACAACTGAAAAATTAGATCCGTTCCTAAAGGACATGCCTAAAACTGGATTGGAGACGCTTGATTTGGAAACGCGTTCGCTGCTCCAAGTCCTTTTCTTCGTCGCCCAGGGAGTCGATGTACCCCCAGAACACTTGACGAGCGGAGTCGCCCCTCGGACCAACGACTTCAACGGAGGACTCTTCAATTGGCAGCAGGTTTTGGGTGGACTCTTTCGTGTCTGTAGCGTCAAATCGAAAAAGAGACCCGACTGTGCACATGTTGCCGTGCAGTACAAAGGCTACTGGTACTACATTGATGAACGAGACAGAGATACCAAATCTACCTTTGCGCTATTGCTCGAAGTATCCAGGCTAGAACTGGAGTCGACCAAATCCAAAGCTCCAATCTTGACGCTCCCTCTCAGCAAATGACGCAGATACCGAGATTGTGACTTCGACGGTTAAGTATCGTTGAGCTGAAGTTTATCCCCATCGACCAGAGAAATCATCGAGAATCACATGCTTGGAAGACTAGTCGACGTTACTGGTCTTGTGATCTACTTCAGTGTTGCAATCGTTCTCCTCAGAGGAACATTACTTTAGCCGAGGGAACTATGGATTTGAGCTACGCAAAGCTCGACATCTCCCTGAACAGATTGCTGAAATTGAAATGGTTAATAACATGAGGATTTATTTTGACACTACGCTTTCGCGATAGACAGGTCGGTATTCTGCAATAGGTGTTCGAGTCCGATCTTGCCAACCGGCGGATCGATTTGCCATGGAATGAGCACCGTACGATGCGACTGCTTTTCCATGACCTCGCGAATGTAAGGCTCTTCGTGCAGTTGGCGTTCCTGCAGAAGTGGATCGTTAATTGTCAGAGGTGACAAACATTGATTGATGACCCAAGCGTATGGCTCGATTTCAGCTCGACGCAGGTCGCATTGCAACGACGCCGCTTCGTGCACGGGAGTTGCTTCTGGAAGCGTGACGATTAAGACGCGAGTATAATCCGGGTCGCGTAGCCTTGGTAAAAGCTGTGCCACGGCTTCAGGCATTTGGTTTGATTGGCGAGTGACTTCACGGTGGTATGCCAAGGCTGAATCGAGGAGTAATACAGTGTGTCCCGTTGGTGCCGTATCGAGCACCACAAATCCATCGCTCCCCTGGGCGACCGCATCCGCAAACGCGCGAAAGACTGCGATTTCTTCTGTGCAAGGCGACCGCAGGTCTTCCGCAAGCAGCGATTTTCCTTGTTCATCAAGTCCACCACCCGCGTTGCGCATGACTTCCGCCGAATACTTGGCGGTTTCGGCAACTGGATCAATTCGACTTACGGATAGATTCGCCAACGTTTCACCGGCGACTGCGGCTGCGATGTGGGCTGCAGGATCTGTCGTCGAGAGGTGGACTGTAAAACCCCTTTCGGCCAATGCAACGGCAACGGCTGCGGCAACCGTTGTCTTGCCAACACCTCCCTTGCCCATTGCAAGGATCACACCATGCTTCTTTTCGGCCAAGTCTTCTATTAGTTCTCCGAGAAGCGGTGGTAGCGTCAACAACTTTGGCTCGATTGCTTCCGAAGAAGCGACTGACTTTGCAGCCGTCGACGAAGATGTCGCGGGTACGCCGAGACTTCGAAGTGCCTCGACGCCAAGCACTCCACCTCCACTCAATGGAATGATCGTTCTTGGCAAATTCACGAGCTCGTTAGGGATTGATTCCATGGCTGTTTCACCGCGCTTCTGCATCGCCAACGCATACGGATCAGTCGGATCGGTCGCTTGAAAGACGCCATTCACAACAAGATGCTGATTCTTGACGCCAAGGCCCGCCAGCTCGTTGCTGGTTCGAGCCGCTTCACGCAGCGCCGTTCCTTCCGCGCGAGCAACCAGAACAAGCGTAGTTACTTTGGGATCGCCGAGTGCTTTGACCGTGTCTTGATATAGCTTTTGCTGTGCTTGCAACCCTGCGAGCGGGCCGAGGCAAGATGTGCCTGTCGTGTTCTTTTCCATGAAGCCTGCCCACGCTGACGGCAAGGTCAATAATCGCAAAGTGTGACCTGTTGGCGCTGTATCAAAGATCACATGGTCAAATTCACTCGTGGCGGATGCATCTCCCAAAAGCCTTGAAAACTCATCGAACGCAGCAATTTCTAAAGTGCACGAACCGGAGAATTGTTCTTCCATGCTTGCGACCGCAGCGGCAGGTAACTGGCCGCGGTAAGGACCGACCATTCGCTCGCGATACTCTGCGGCGGATTTCTCTGGATCAAGGTTCATCGCTGAAAGTCCGGGGACCGATGGCACGACCGTTGGGTGATGCCCAAGTGGAGTTCCGAGAACCTCATCGAGATTGGACGCTGGGTCGGTCGACACAAGCAGAACCATCTTGCCAGCATCTGCAAGTCGAACGGCTGCGGCGCATGCCACCGACGTTTTGCCAACTCCACCTTTGCCAGTAAAGAAAAGGTTTCGCGTCGTTTGCTCTAGGAATTTCATGGCAGGGAAGGTGTAAGGTGTAAGGTGTATGTTTGAAGCGCGTCGAAAGAAACTTGGCTTAAGCCTTAAGACTTAAGCCTTAACGCTTCCTAGCAACAACTTGTGGAGCCACAGCATCCACCAGACTTTGCGACCGGTAGCAATTGTTTCGCAACAGCAGGGTTGACCCAACTGGCCATTACTTCTCGCGATGGGTATTCTTTGCGACTAACGATTTTGCCGTTGATTAAAATCAGTGGCAGACAATCTGTTCCTTCGCTTCCTAGAAGTTGGTGAACCTCTTTGTTTTCAATGAATGCCATTGGCTGATGAGCCAAGTTAAAGCGTTCGACTTGATTTCCTTGCGACTTGAGCCAATCAAGGTCCGCTGCAAACTGTGGCAATACAGGATCCACTTGGGGACCACATACTCCGGTTGAGCAGCACATTGGCTTGTCGTAGACCTGAACGTTTTTCATAGGTACTTCTTTTACAACGGGTTTGGAGTCGAAATTGTCTGAATGTTTGATTGCATGCACGCGAACGCTCGCGGCAAAGGCATTTGCATCGAATGACTTCATTACAGCGGCGAGACCATCGTGTAATGCCGAAACGGATGTGGAAACGTCACTGGCACCACAGCATCCAATACTACTTGCATTTGCATAAGCGTTAAGATCGGCCCTCGTATCGGTGACGACAACAGATTCGAAGCCCGCGTCTAGAAGCTCATCTCGGTACTCGTTAATGAGAATTGCACCAGAAATGCAGCCAACATAAGCCTCAACGCATTCCTTCACGTTCGCAGGCAGAGGCTGTTTGAGTGCAATATCACTGATCGCAATGCGACCACCTGGTTTGAGAACGCGCAGTATTTCGCGAAAGACGGCCGATTTGTCTGGCACTAGGTTAATAACGCAATTGCTAATGATGCAATCGACGGAGTTATCCTCGATGGGTAAACGATCGATAGTGGATTGGTGCAACTCGACATTCACCAATCCCAGTTTTGCAACACCGGCTCGAGCGCGATCGAGCATTTCGCTAGTCATGTCGATACCAATCACCTTGCCCATCGGACCAACCTTTTGAGCCGCGAGGAAAACATCCATTCCACCTCCACAGCCCAAATCAACGACAACCTCGCCCGGCGAAACACTCGCTAGTGCCAACGGATTGCCACAGGAAAGCCCCATATTGGCTTGCTCGGGTAGTGAGGCCAATTCATCTTGCGAATATCCGAACGCAGCAGCAACAGACCGCACGGCTTTGGAATCATTCGAAAGGCTGCTCTTCGCAACGTCGGCATATTGCTCCCGAACATCGTCGATTACTGTCCGTTGATTCATGGTCATCTCTTCCTTATCGGTAATCGTCGAAAAACGATTAATTTGGGTAAAAAAATGGTAAGGCTACAAATCCGCGACGAGCCGCTTTAGTTGCTTCAACATCTTTTGATTTATGCAGTAGCAAATACGGGGCCCATCGATCTCTCCTTGGACTAAACCCGACTCTTTGAGGATCTTCAGGTGTTGCGAAACCGTTGATTGGGCCAAAGGCATCTGATCGACAATCTCACCGCACACACAAGATGTGCGACTGAGTAAAAGCTGCACGATCCGCACACGTGCCGGGTGGGCGATTGCCCATGTCAACTTGGCTAGTTGTTCAGCGGATGCGTCCTGAGGCAGCGCTAAAGTGACTTCTTCGCCACAGCATTTTTTTTTGCTTTTTGAAGGTCGTTTGTCCATGGTTAGGAAATCAGCGCTGGCTTGAACACAAAAACACAAAAGGAAGAACCACTTATTCTTATCGTCGATCAACGATATGCTGCGTCCCGAGTTACGTCAAGTAGACAATCGTCGCAATTGAATCTAAGTCAGCAAAGCAACCGCTACGTACGAGGCCAACGGGCGATTCTTGTCTCTGTTGACGGTGAAACCGCAACGCTTGAATTTCCCAATGGCGCAACGCTTGCCAATGTACCGAACAGCAAGCCAAGGCGCAAATTGTGGAACTATTTGTTAAAGATGGATTGTTGGTGGCTTGCTATCGTCTTTTTTGCAATGAGCTACTTTGGTCCAATTCTGAGTAGGCTCGAATCCCGCACTATGGAGCTGGGTGGTTTGTTACGAAACGAATCGAGATGGGGAAGAAACAACAGATAAGCGGAATTGACCAGGAAACAAGGTAGAGTAAGAAGACGGCTGCTGTTGCGACTCGAGATAGGGGCTCCGTAACCAGCGTTTCATGAAGTGCCTTTGCGGTTTCAAAAAGATGCTCATTCATTTCGTTCGGTTCGCGAGAGTAGAATTGGTATTCGCGACTTCTGATATCGTTTGCAGCTTTTAGCAAGACGGCACCATCTGGGGTATATCCGTCGGGAAAAAATGCTTGACTTCTTTTCAAGATTGCTGTATTATTACGCCAACACACCGACACGGTGATCTTTCGCGTGTTGCGTGATGGCTTAAATCCATTTACCAAGCCTAAAAAGGGGGCGGAGGCAATGCAGCTTTCTATCGAGCCGAACAACGGCATTCCAATCTACGAGCAGCTTGTGCGGCAGATCAAATATGCTGTCGCAGAGGGAATTCTCGTACCTGGGCAAGTTATCCCAAGCGTCCGCGATATGGCCAGGCAGTTGACCGTAAACCCTAACACGGTGCAGCGAGCCTATTTTCAACTTCAAAATGAAGAGGTGCTTCAATCGCTTCGAGGACGCGGCGTGGCCGTTTGCGAGGGAGCAAAAAAACAATGTGTCGTGGATCGCCAGCAGCTTTTGGCTGAGCGGTTGGCGGCGGTACTCGACGAGGCGATCCGCGGTGGATTAGACGAAGACCGCTTGCGAACCATGTTTGAAAAGGCACTCAAAAACGCAATCCGAACGGGAGACAAACAATCATGAGCGAAGTCATCAGCGTCAACAACGTCAGCAAACGCTTCGGAAAAAAGACGGTGCTCGACAAAGTGTCCCTGAACGTACCTTCTGGAGTTGTCTTCGCTTTGCTCGGAGAGAACGGAGCGGGTAAATCCACTCTGATCCGAAGCATGCTCGGTTACGTCAAACTTAACAGTGGAAGCATCTCGGTCTGCGGAATGGATCCAATGAAGCAACCGCTCGAACTGCGAAGACGAGTCGGTTACGTCTCCGATGCACCGGGACTTTACGAATGGATGACCGTTGCTCAAGCGGGTTGGTACGTTTCGGGTTTCTACCCCGATGGCTTCTTAAAGTCCTACGGGGAGCGAATTCATGAGTTCCAATTGCCGCACGATACCAAGATCCGCGATTTGTCCAAAGGCATGCGGGCCAAAGTGGCCTTGTCGCTTGCGATGTCGTTTGATCCAGAGCTGTTGATTCTCGATGAGCCAACTTCTGGCCTCGATCCGCTTGTTCGACGTTCGTTCTTAGAAAGCATGATCGATAGAGCAGCGGCAGGCCAGACCGTTTTTCTGAGCTCGCACCAAATCCACGAAGTAGAGAGGGTTGCCGACTGGGTTGCCATTTTGCACCAGGGGCAACTGCAAATCGTGGCACCGCTGGAGGAGCTGAAAAACAGCGTTACGATGCTGGATCTATCGCTCCGGGATCCGCTGCTCGCATTGCCTAATGAGATGGATCAGGTGCAAGTACTGCACCAAACACAAACGGGCCGAACGTTGCATATGATGGTGCGAGGCTTCACACCGACGACTGAAAACGCCCTATCGAATCATTCCAATTGTTTCGAGATCAAGGCCATGCGTCCGAACTTGGAAGAATTGTATCTCGGGTTCACCCAACCGCTCGAATCGGGGCAAGCTAGCGAGTCCAATGGACCATCCTCCAAGAATCCGAACCAATCGGAGGTGGCATGATGGAATTAGCACAACAATCCCAACAATCCAAACCCTCGCTATGGTTTGCTCTGCTTTGGAAGGATCTCCAGCAGGTCAAGTCCACCTTTATTGCGGTATTGGCTGGTGTTTTTGCGGTGCAGTTGCTGCTGCTGTTTTTGGCTGGCTTCGCCCCGACCGACGAAGCCAGGATGGCGTTTTTTGGGGGCACGGTCACGTTTGCTTGTATCGCACCGATACTGCTGGCACTTGGCTGCGGCGGAATGCTGATTGGTCAGGAACGACAATCGGGCACGTGGGCTTGGTCCAGCAGTTTGCCAGCGTCTTGGCGGTTAGTACTTGGCAGTAAGCTTGTGGTGGCCACGGTTGGTTCGCTCGGTGCTTCGGCTCCGCTTGCAATCATTCCGATGGGGCTTTGGATGACTCGACAGTTTCCACCTGAAGCAGGTTCCTTGGCTGCCATTTACGTTTCCTCACTTACGGTAGTGATTTTTATTGAGGTCGTCGTCTTTTGCTTTTTGGCAACCATCTTGATGCGAGAGACTCTGACTGCCTTGGTCGTTGCGGGAATCGGATTAGCGACGGTTCAGATTCTATTGGGAGCGTGGTTTACGGACTACATAACACCTGCTCTCATTCGCTGGGGGGCGCTTCCGGAAAACGCGGGTCTGATCGCAATTGCAATTTTTATCGGTTGTGCCGTATCGATTGGTTGCGTGTTGATGGTGGTTTCATTTCGATGGCGATGGGGGATTGGCCAACAAACGTCGTTTGCCTTTTGGCGGAATACGAGTTCGGTTCGAATGCCAAGCCGTGTCCGATATCAATATTCATTTGGTACCGCTCCAAGCGAATGGTGGATGTTACTGCGGCATTCGTGCGAGAATTCCTTTTGGCTGAGATTGGTTGTTGTCCTCGGTGCGTTTGTTCTCATTGCGAACACGACTGCGGTGCCAAATTTCGTTCCTGGTATTGCTTTGCTTTCTATGGGCATCCTCGGCGTCACGGTGTTCGAAGGTGATCAGACCCTATCAAGATTCCGGTTTTTGGCGGATCGAGGGGTGGTTCCATGGAAGCTAGTTGTCAGCAGGCTAGGTGTTGTCGCTGTCTTGTCGCTGATCGTAGCTATTGCGACGTTCGTCCGGCTTGGGGGGCGAAGTGATGGACTTGCGTTCGAGTTGAGCCTCGGCCCAATTGCGATTCTTATAGGTGCATTTTCCTCGATGTGTTTTCGCAAACCTGTGATTGCGGTAACCGTTGCCTTAGTAGTCAGCATGCTCTCAATCTTCATTTCGATGGCGATCATTCAATCGGTGCAAGCCGATGCAGAATGGTTGGGCCATCTAGCAGTAACGCAATTTAAATGGATTGTTTTATACTGCTCGCCAGTTGCTGTGATTGCACTTGTGGCGGCGATATTTGGGTTGTCGAAACGATGGCTGGTGTTGGACGATCCAAAGCTCGCGCAGCACTTTTTTTGGATTTCGATGACGGCACTTTTCTCGCCACTTTTCGTCGCATGCACTTTTGGCTTTCTGCTGTTCCCAAATGTGGCTTGGCAAGGAGTGGCAGTAGGCAAACTCGATTCCAAGCGAGTTAGTGTTCCTCGCTTGGTGTCGTTGGATCAACCCGTTTTCACCGAGGCGTTGCCGGGACTTTATATCCTTTCCAGATCGAGAGGCAGGGGCATGGAGGGAGTTGCAAATTCCGCAAGAGATGCAATTAGTGTAGTTGTCAGTGACTTAGAGGCGCAACGCAGCACGCCGGAGCAGAACTTGTTGGCGGTTGTCGAGCCTATGCTGCCGCAATTGGAGGATCAGATACTAGGGCAACGAACGCAGGTTGGCGACACAACGGAATTCAGTCTGCAGTTAGGGAACCTGATAGCGCGTACCGCCGCTCTAGCCACAGTTGCCTTGAGCGAAAACGACTCGAAGGTCGCATTGCGACTTTGGCGGCTCAACCGCGAGCTTCAAGAGATCGCCCACGTTACCGACCCATTGGCTACGCATGCATCCCGCAACGTTGCAATGTACTTGCTCAGTCAAGTTAGCGCAACTGATGTCGAGGCAATGGGAGGGGCGGATGTATTCCGGAGTTTGATCCCATCGTTGCCGGACGAAAGGACTGCGACCATGGATGAGACTCGCGAGCTAGCGACGGTGAGTCGAGAACTAGTGCGTGGCAACACAGCTTTGTTGCCGAAGAGGTTTTCGGGGATGAAAAGCGATATCACCCCATACTATCCTCCGTTGAGATGGCTTTTTGAGCGGCAACTTGCGTGCGACCTTGAACGCAATGTAAATAGTCTGAGGCCTCTTCCCGAGGATTATCTGACTGCGGCGAGTCGAGCGTCGTTGCGAGAGCGGTACCCGCACTAAAAAATGTGGCTGAGCGAGGCCCTCGCTCAGGTTTTGCAGGAACCCAACGAGCGAAGGGCCTCGCTCATCCACAAGCGTCACCTTTTGCTACGCAAAAGTGCGTTTGCAATGCGCACTTTCGCGGAGCGAAAGGCGACAACGTTCTACAGATCACCCCAGCTTAAATCGGACTCTAACAAGAGCGTTCGCAATCGCTTGAGGGCTCGAATGTGGCGTTGTCGACATGTGTTTGGAGTAATCCCGAGCTGGATGGACGCATCCGCCGTCCGCAGTTGTTCTACATGTCGAAGCAACAAAACTTCCCGATCGTCCGGATCGAGTTTTTCGATGGCCGAGTTGACTCGGATTTTGACTTCCGCTTTCGCCATGATGGAACTTGGGCTTTGGACGTTTCCCAGCAAATACCCCGCTAGAGCCACGTCTAGGGCCGCCGATGGGTCTTTTGGCAATGGGACTTCGCGGCGTACGTCTCGAGCCTGAGTATAGACATGCCGACGAACGATCTCAGCATGCTTTTGCTTTGCCAAAAAACGGATCCAGGTGTAAAAAGAAACGCCTGGCCGTTCCAGATATTCATGCAGTCGGCGTTCGACTTCGAGATTGACTTCTTGCAGGATATCCAATGCATCCACCCTCGAGACAATGCGAGAGTCCATCCGAACTGCAATCATGCTGAGAAGTCGCGCATGATAACGTGTAAAGAGAATACCAAGCGACTGTTTGTCGCCGCATGCAGCAAGATTCAAAAGCTCTTGGTCGGTTGCAGACATATGAAAAAAAGGACGGGGAGCATCTTTACCGTGAACGGCAAAAAAATTACCAACGCTGATATCATCGAGATTTTAATTCTACTCTCAAACGTATCGCAGCGATCCCTTTTAGGTCGAGTCAAGGCGCATCTTTAACAAAAACAGGAAAGTTCTAAGATTTTCTGTCGCGCTTTGATTTTTTTGGCAGAATAAACAGGTATCGGCAAGTGGCTTCGCTGCCAGGCAACCTCACTTTCGATGACCTACAAAAAACTCCAACCTACGTTCCTACCTTCCTGCCCGTTGTCTTGCATCAGGCTCTATTGAAATAGAGCAGCTCTGGAGATCAATGATGTTTATCCGTCTTCGACGCGCCCTCGCCCATATTTCTCAAATGCGACGCAAACGAGCTTGGTTCAGGAGTCAGTTAATTAGTCCCTTCCGACGAACGAGATTGCGTCCGACGATTGAGAAACTGGAGGATCGAAGTCTTTTGGCGACAGTGACGTGGGACGGAGGAGCAGGGACGTTTGAGTGGGCGGATAGCCTTAATTGGAGCACCGATGCTCAGCCGACTTCGTCGGACGATGTCGTAATTGGGGATTTGTCCGGAACTCCGACCATTACAATTTCCACCAATGTTGAGTGCTTGACGGTCGTCTCAAACGAACGCGTTCAAATCAACCGAGGTGGATTCTCGATTCAAATTGGTTTTGAGGGGACGTTTAATAATGGGTTGGACTATGATCCAAGCCATTTGTATCCCGGAGCGACCGCATCGAGACTCGCCTCTTCGGTTCCATTGAACGTCTACGGAAACAGCACATGGACCGATCCTGGGGTATCGGATAGCCATATTTTCAATCATGGTACCTTAACCTTGGAATTGGGTGCTGGTTTCGGTTCTGGACTTGGGGATCTGACAAACTACGGCGTGTACAACGCTCAGTATATTGATCCGCTAGTCGGACTGTCATTTCGAACGGTTACCAACGAAGTTGGCGGGACATTCAATCTTGCAAATTCTGTAAACACCACTTTCGGCTTTACGAATAAAGGGACGCTTGTTGCAACGGGAGGGTCTATCCAAACGTTAAACAACATCGGTACGGTCGAAATCCCAGACACCAAATCCTTCGGGATTGGTGCCGTTGGAAGTTCGTTGAACAACGGATTTTGGGATGTTGCAGGTACCTTAAATATTCTGGGCGGTGGCAACATTGCGACTCTCGGATCGGGTGCCAGTGTACGATTGTCAGGATCGGGAAGCTTCCCAAGCCTGGAGACTATGGATCACCTCGATGGTTCCCTTTACCTTGCAAACGCCACGTTTGCTTCGGTCTCAGGCCCGGGTGTGATCAGCACGGGCTCCCTAACTGTCGATGGCGGATCCTATTCACAGTCTCCGGGTTCAACGTTTGTTCAAACGGCAGGTTCGACCCTCCTAAAGAATAGCGCTAATTTCAATTCCAGTGTATCACTTTCTGGAGGAGCGTTTGCAGGAAGTGGTACAGTGACTGGGACGACTTTCAACGTGTCAACAGGGACCCTGTCTCCCGGTCAATCTCCTGGAATATTGAACATTGTCGGCGACTTGGCGCTCGGGTCTGGTAGCGCTGTAAACATCGAAGTCGGCGGTACCAACGCAGGCAATCCAGACTTCGATCAAATACACGTTACGGGCGTGGCAACTTTAGCTGGAACATTGAATGTGTCGTTGATCAATGGCTTCTTACCAGACGTCAGTGAGACGTTTCCCTTCTTAACTTTTGCATCGCGAACGGGCTCATTTAGTACAACAACTCTGCCGTATTTTAACGGTGTCTTGTTGCTTGAGCCCGGATATTCACCGTCATTCGCATCCCTGTCTGGTACAGCGATCGTTACCTCCAATACCAACGACTCGGGTCCCCGTTCCCTTCGAGACTCCATTGAGCGAGCCAACAACATCGAATCGCAGTATTTGTTTTTTAGTATCCCAGGTGCAGGCCCGCACGTTATCGCACCGATGATGGAATTGCCTGCCATTGTGCAACCCAATCTTTATTTGGATGCAACCTCGCAAGCGGGCTATGCCGGGACGCCATTGATTGAAATCGATGGTAGTAACATCCTCGCCGCTGCTGACGGACTTTACGTTAATGCTAGCGACACGCTCATCAAGGGATTTGCCATTACGAATTGGTCGTTTGCGGGCGTTATCTTCAACGGCGACGATAACCGCCTTCAGTCCAGCTATATCGGAATTCACGCGAATGGTGCATCAGGGGGAAATGCCAATGGAGGAGTATGGATCTACGTGGGTAGTCAGAATTTCATTGGGACGGACAGCGACGGAATCGATGACGCCACCGAAGGGAACGTGATCAGCGGTAACACCACGGCGGGCGTATATCTTCAGGATGGTTCAGAACGAAACATCATCGCAGGTAACATAATTGGCCTCAACGCAGCCGGCACGCTCGCCTTAGGAAATCAACAATTTGGAATTTGGCTGTTCAATGATGCTGTCAATGATACGGTGATTGGAACCGACGGAGATGGAGGTAGCGATGCGGTTGAGCGCAACATCATCTCGGGCAATACTGCTTTGGGAATTCGAATCGACGGAGCCGATAACTCGATCATCGCTGGCAACCTGATCGGAACGGATGCCGCAGGGACGACGTTGATCGCGAGCCATCAATCAGGCATTTCACTCGGCTCCGGGACCGACCATACTCGCATTGGAACCGACGCCAACGGCACATCCGACTCGCTCGAACGCAACGTCATTGTGGGCGGGACAGGCAATCTCACCGGCAACAATTTCGGAATCGCCCTGTCCGGCGCAGGAACTACCTTGAACTCGATCGCAGGCAACTTAATCGGAATCGGTCCGGACGGTTCGACCGCAATGGCTAATGAGACCGGCATCCAGATTCAGTCGGGGGCCAGCGGCAACACGATCGGTGGCACGACCGGAGCGACGAGAAACGTCATCAGTGGCAACACGAGCTATGGCATTCGTGTTCGGGATCTGACAAGCACTAACAACATTATCACCGGAAACTGGATTGGTCCTAAGGCCGACGCATCCGGGGCTCTTTCGAACAGCACTGGAATCGCACTAGGCGGGACAAACACGACTGTTGGCGGCACTGCAGTTGGAGCCGGGAACGTGATCTCGGGAAATCAAGCCTATGGCATCTTGCTTGGAGGAGCCGATTCCGGGTCGGCCATCCAGGGCAACTTGCTGGGCACCAATCCGACAGGAACTGCCGGGCTGGGGAATCAGTCGAATGGCATTCTGCTCAATAGCTCTGTTCATGATCTATTGATTGGCGGAACCGCAACCGGTGCCGGAAATGTGATCTCAAATTCAGGCGTCGGAATTCACATCGACAATGCGGGAGGCGTGCCTGCGAACATCACAATCCAGGGCAACTTCGTCGGTACGAATCTTGCCGGTGATGCAGCGATTGCAAACTCTGTCGGTATTGAAATCGTCACAAATAGCGGTGCAGCGGCAATTCCTGGGCTCCTGATCGGTGGAACGGCACTTGGAGCCGGAAACGAGGTATCGGGCAACACGGCCGAAGGAATCTCGCTTCGCGGCAGCGACAGCACCAGCGGAGTTGTCGTCCAAGGCAATCGTATCGGCACGCGTGCCGACGGCGCCGCGGCCCTTGGAAACGCTACCGGGATTTCGATCAAAGATGGAGCCCACGACAACACGATCGGCGGCACGACTTTGGCGGCTAGGAACATCATCAGCGGCAACGCAAGCGATGGCGTTCAAATCACGGGCAGCGGCACGTCGAACAACACCGTCGCAGGCAATTACGTTGGCGTCAATGGCCCCCAAGTGAAGTCAAGTGTATCGGGGCTTGTAAGCTGGTACACGGGTGACTCGACCACCGCCGACTCTGCTGGTGCGAATAACGGAACGCCTCAAAATGGAGCGGCGTATAGCAGCGGCTATACGGGCAACGGTTTCTTGCTCGACGGTGTTGATGATTATGTCAGCGTCCCTGATGCGCCCAATCTCAGCTTGACACAGGTCACTTTGGATACTTGGGTTCGATTGGATTCGGTACCAAATACTTCGTCGGATTTTGCGATCGTGACCAAGGGTATTTCAGGAACGTCGGAGAATTTCGGTCTCTACGTAAGAAACGTTGCTGGATCATTGGAGCTGCTCTTCTCTTGGTACAATGGAACGTTTCGATCGGTGGTTAGTTCTGGTGCGGGGTTAACCGTCGGAGAATTTCATCACGTCGCGGCGACCGCAGACGGAACGACGATCGAGTTCTATGTCGATGGGCGCTTTGTTAGCAGCCAATCGCAAACACACCCGCTGGTCCCCAATAACGGCCAACTACAAATCGGCAGCGCGCTTCCGTATGCGAATCGATTTCATGGAATCATTGACGAACTAGGGGTCTTCAATCGCGCATTGAGCGCGACGGAGATCGCGAATATCTCGGTCGGCGGCTCGAGTGCGATTGCCAACGGAATTGGAGTGTCAATTTCCAGCGGAGCCAGCGGCAACACAATCGGCGGTTCGACGGCTGGCGCGAGGAACGTCATCAGCGGGAATGATTACGGTGTGGATGTTCAAGGTGATGCCTCGGACGGCAACGTGATTGCTGGCAACTATATTGGGACGAATGCTGCCGGTACGGCAGCCATTGGTAACAAGTACTCGGGTCTCACCATAGGTGATGCTGACAACACTGTAGTCGGCGGGGACACATCCGCTGCCCGAAACCTCATCGCTGGTAGTTACCATACGGGGGCCGGGTACAATGGATACGGCATCGCAATCGCTGGGTCTGCGGATAATACACGCATCTCAGCAAACTGGATTGGTCTGAATGCAGCCGGGGACTCAGTCCTGACAAACGTGCACGGTGGCATCGCGATCTTCGGTCCAGCATCAAACACGGATGTCGGAGGCACAACTTCTGGTCGGCGAAACGTAATCGTAGCAGACGCCCAGTCTTTCGGCATAGAAGGTGTGGTTTTGTATGGGGCGTCGACGGATACGCGGATTCGCGGCAACTTCATCGGGACGACACCAGACGGGACGGCGATTTTGGGAGCGATAACGAATGGCGTGTTCATCACTGGCACGCCAACCGGAGTCGCGGTTGGTGGGACAAGTGACATCTCTGGCGGAAGCCTGACTGGGGCCGGCAATTTGATCGCTGGCAGTACTCTTGACGCGGTTCGAATTGACAATACGGGCGTTGTCGGGACGACGATCCAGGGCAATTTCCTTGGCACCGACGTCACAGGGACAATCGCTCTTGGTAATGACTATGGTATCCGAGATAGCGGTATCAATACGAGGATTGGTGGTACAGGTGCAGGAGAAGGAAACGTCATTTCCGGCAATCGAGGTGCAGTTTTTGAAGATCAATTTGCGTCCGGCGGATTCATCCAAGGCAACAAAATCGGTACCACGCAAGACTGCTCTGCGGCTCTTGGTAACCATGACCTCGGCATTTTGTTGTTTGCAAACAACGTTACTGTTGGTGGAACATCTGCTGGAGCGGGCAACGTGATCTCCGGGAACACTAACAATGGAATCGTGGTAGGCGGAGTAACTGGGGCTCTGATTCAAGGCAATCGTATCGGAACAAATCTCGCAGGTACGGCCGCAATACCGAACGGAGCGGGAGTAAAGATCGAAGCTGGAGCCCACAACAACACCATCGGCGGCACGACGGCAGCTGCGAGGAACCTCATCAGCGGGAACGCCACGTACGGCGTGTTTTTCACCGGCATCGGCACGTCGAACAACACTGTTTCCGGCAACTACATCGGCACGGACGCGGCTGGCACGAGCCCGTTGGCGAACGATATTGGCGTGTTGGTCCAGAATGCCGCAAACAACATCATTGGCGGCACCACGGCTGGCTCTCGTAACGTTATCAGCGGGAACGCCGAATTTGGGATTCGGCTCAACGGTAGCGGGACGACAGGGAACACGATCGCGGGCAACTACATCGGTACGAACTCTGCAGGCACCGCCGCCCTCGGCAACCTGGTCTACGGGATCTGGGATTCGAACGGGGCGACAGGCAACATGATTGGCGGAACCATCGCGGCCGCGCGGAACCTTATCAGCGGGAACGGCGATTGGGGGACTGTAGCCGATGGGGGTGACACGATCCAAGGGAACTACTTTGGAGTCAATGTCAGTGGCGGGGCAGCCCTGCCCAACGTCACAGGCGACTACTTCGATGGCGGCATTAGCGGCACCACATTGGGCGGTTTGACATCCGCGCCCGGCACCGGGGCGGGCAACCTCTTCGGCGGTCAGGTCCGACTTGGCAGCGTGAGCGTCGTGCAGGGAAACACGTTCGGCCTAGCCGCCGACGGAACCACAGCCTTGACGACCGGGAGCGGTATCCGCCTCATCAGCGGCAACTCGACCATCGGAGGCACACCCCCAAGTGCCCGCAACGTGTTCGCTGGCCTTGGGCAGAATACTTTCAATGGTCCTAGTTACCTCGATATGGTCGGTGATGGTGGCAATACTGTGCAGGGGAACTACTTCGGCACTGACCTAACCGGACTGCTCAATCGTAATCCGGGTGGGGTCCGCGGCATCCAGATGGGTGGCGGCTCGACCAGCAACCTGATCGGCGGTACTACTGCCGCGGCAAGGAACGTGGTGGTCGGCGGCAGCCGCGGGATCGAGATGTACTCGGCTGGCAACACGATTGCCGGAAACTACATTGGCGTCGCGGCTGACGGGGTCACCCCCTTCGGCATGTCAGAGGTTGGTCTCTTCATTCGCGGGGCCAACACGATTGCCACCCGAAACGTAGTGTCCGGCAGCGCGACGACCAACGGAATCCGGCTCGAAGACTCAGCCAGTGGCACCGTTCTGACGGGCAACCTGATCGGCACCGATGCCACAGGCTCGATCGCCCTCCCGAACCTCGTGGGTATCAGCGTCGGCACGTCCGGCAACACGATCGGCGGCACGACGGTCGCCGATCGCAATGTCATCAGCGGCAACACGGATACCGGCGTTTCACTGTCTGGAACTGGAAACATTCTGGAAGGCAATTACATCGGTGTTGATGTCACTGGAAATGCTCTCCTGGGAGGGACTCGTGTCAATGTCACTTCCGATGGCGCGAATACGATTGGTGGAACAACTGCGACGCCAGGCATGGGTGCGGGGAACGTGATTGCCGGAGCGACCGGCTTCAATTCCGCGAATATATCGCTTAGCAACAACGTCACGGTGCAGGGCAACATTGTTGGATTGGGTGCCGACGGGACGACCGATCTTTCATCGTCCGCCTGGCAGAACATCGTGACTTTCGGCGAAGGCAATTTGATCGGCGGCACGGTGGCAGGATCGCGCAACATCCTGGGCGGTGGAACGTATCAAATCAACATGCTTGCCGGACATAACACCATCCAGGGCAATTACATCGGCACCGATATTACGGGCACGCTGTCGCGAAACAGCGCGAATCATGGTATTGCTGTCGGTAGTAGTTCAGATTACAACCAAATTGGCGGAACGACAGTCGCTGCGCGAAACATCATTAGCGGCAACGCTGGCGAAGGCATCTACCTTAGCGGCAATCACAACACAGTTCAGGGGAACTGGATCGGATTGAGTGCGAGCGGAACTGCTTTGCCGAATACGCAGTACGGGATTTTCATGTTCGCGTACACCGGTCCCAGTTTTAACTTGATCGGCGGTACTGATCCCGGTGCAGGCAACGTCATTTCAGGAAATACTTCCGACGGTATTCAAGTTCAATATGGCCATGAAAACTCCATTCAAGGTAACACTATTGGTACGAATCCTACGGGCACGATTGCGATCGCAAATGGCGGACACGGCATCTCGATCTATGCTGGCGACCACGATCTCATCGGCGGAACCGTCGCCAGTGCAGGGAATCTGATCAGTGGAAATACCGGCGCTGGCGTTTTGCTGATGAGTCATCCGTCGATCGGCGATACGTTCAACATCATCGTTCAAGGAAACCGCATCGGTACGAATGCGGCTGGAACCGCCTCGATCCCAAATTCTACTGGCGTGAAGCTTGACGTTGGCACTCACGACAACACCATCGGCGGCACAGTCGCTGGTGCATCAAACGTCATCAGCGGCAATACGGAATACGGAATTCTGGCAACCGGAGCGGGCACGACAAATACCTCGAACAACAATCTGGTCGGTGTGCGGTTCGATGGTTCCACCAGCCTACTCAATGGCAGTGGAGCGTTTAGCGTTACCAACGGTGCGAAGCTCAAGGGAACAGGCACTTACAACGGAGATGTGAGCAATCAGGGCATCATCGCTCCTGGAAATTCACCGGGCATCATCACGATCAACGGCAACTATTCGCAGTCGGCGGCTGCTTCGCTCGACATGGAACTGGCAGGGACGAACGCCGTGATTCCCGAATTTGATCAATTGATCGTCAATGGCTCGGTCAGCCTGGCCGGGACGCTCAACGTGATTCTGCTGAGCGGATACCTGCCGTCGCAGGGGAACAGTTTCAAGATCATCGACAACGACGGCTCTGATGCAATCTCGGGAATCTTCAGCGGTCTTTCCGAAGGTGCGACGATCACGGTTGGCGGCAGCGCGTTTTCGATCAGCTACGTCGGCGGCACTGGCAACGATGTGGTGCTGACGAATCTGTCGACGACCTATTTGGTCACCAACACCAGCGACTCCGGCGCGGGTTCGATGCGGCAGGCGATCCTCGACGCCAACGCTCACGCAGGCCGCGATGAGATCGACTTCAACATTGCGACCAGCGACCTGAACTACAACTCCACTTCTCTGTACTGGAACATCGCTCCCACCTCATCGCTGCCGAGCATTACCGGAGCCGTCGATATCGACGGTACGTCTCAACCCGGCTTCGCGACTCATCCCGTAATCCAACTCTCCGGAGCCAGCGCCGGCGGCGGAGTCAGTGGCCTGACCATCACCGGATCCAACAGCATCATTCAAGGCTTGGCGATAAACAGCTTCGCCACTTACGGAGTACTTATCACTGGCAGCGGAGCATCCGGTAACGTTATCCAGGGCAACCTGATCGGTACGGATGCCAGCGGCACACTTGATAGAGGCAACGCGCAGGATGGAATTCGCATCACGTCTGGAGCGCACGGCAATACAATTGGCGGCACTGTCGTTGGGGCTGGCAATATCATTAGCGGGAACGACGCCAACGGTGTGGTAATGACGGGCGTTGGGACGACGAACAATGTTCTTGCGGGGAACTTCATTGGACTGAATATCACTGGCACCGCAGCCATTGGAAATACATCGAATGCCGTAGCCATTTCCGGCGCGGCATCTAGCAACACGATCGGCGGCTCTGTCGCTGCGGCACGCAATGTGATATCTGGCAGCCTGAGTGGCGGGTCAGGACGCGGTATCCTAATCAACGGAGTCGGGACAAGTTCAAATTCAGTGAGAGGCAATTACGTTGGTCTGGACGCGACGGGAGCAACGGCCATCGCGAATGCCAATTCCGGTGTACTGATCTCGGGCGGGGCTACGAACAATACCGTCGGCGGTCCGAATCCAGGAGATCGCAATGTTATTTCGGGCAATACACTCGCCGGAATTGCGTTTCAGAGTTCCGGCACGACCGGCAATGTGGCACAGGGCAACTGGGTTGGACTTAATGCGAGTGGGACTGCAGCGGTCGCTAATCTCGCTGCGGGGGTTGCATTTATTGATTTGGCCTCTGCAAATTCCGCAATTGGCAACGTCGTTTCCGGTAATGCAGCTTATGGGATTGCATTTCTGAAGTACAACTCTGCGTTCGGATCCAGTTTCAACATCGTTCAGGGCAATCTAATCGGCACTAATCCAAGCGGAACGGCGGCCATTCCGAACACTGGAGTTGGGATCAGCATTGGTGATGGATCATCCGGAAATAGGATCGGCGGAACGTCAGCGTCCGACCGTAATATCATCAGTGGCAACACGTCGGATGGCGTGCTGATTACGGGAACAGGAACTAGCACAAATGCGATCCTAGGCAACTACATCGGTACAAACGCCACTGGGATAGCAGCACTGCCGAATGCGAAGGGTGTTTCGCTGACCAACGGTGCTTCGAATAACACGATCGGCGGCACAACGGCAGGTGCGCGAAATGTTATCAGCGGGAACCTTGGAAACGGAATTGCTGTTGGCGCTTCCAACAACACAATCAGTGGGAATTACATTGGCACAGATGTGTCCGGGAATATCGCGTTATCCAACCAACTTGCGGGAATCGCAACATCAAACGGAGTCGACAACACAATCATTGGAGGATTCTCGTCGATCGCGGGAACGGGTGCAGGGAATGTAATTTCTGGCAATGCAAGTAGTGGCATAACGCTGGGCAATGGGTCCGGCACGAGAATTCGAGGGAATGTGATCGGGCTCGGTGCAAACGGTGATAGTGTGCTTGGCAATGGTTCGAATGGAGGAGGGATTTACGGCCCTGGCATCAACACGATCATTGGGGGCGATGACGATGACGATGGCCTGCTCGACGGAGTGAATCGGTCTCGGAATGTCATTGCTGGAAACCTCCAAGACATCTGGATTGAAGGGAACCACAACGATGTCAATCTTGCAATTCAGGGTAATTATATCGGGACAGATCGAACGGGAATGCTCGCTCGCCCGATGACGGGTGGGAACTTTCACGGTGTCGGGATCGCCTACGTTTCAAATGTCGCTATTGGCGGGACCACCCCCGGTGCAGGAAATGTCATCAGTGGCCACCGGCTCTCGCAGTTGAACTTCTTCGATGCGGGCGGACTCGTTGCGAACAAGGTTCAAGGGAACATCCTTGGGCTGGCCGCCGATGGACTCACGGATATCACCGATGCATTTGTGGCAATGATTATTATCAGTGGCGGAACGACAAACACGCTGATCGGGGGAACCGTCCCAGCCGCACGGAACGTGCTGGGCGGTCAATCAGGAATTCACATCTATGGGGCTGGAACCTCTGGGAACACTGTGCAGGGCAATTACATCGGCACTGACTTCTCTGGCACAATCGCCCGACCGGGAGGGACCGGAATCGAGATCGAGGGCGGAGCAACCAACAATACGATCGGCGGGACGATGGCTGCGGCTCGCAACATCATCAGCGGGAACACAGGGGATGGTATCGAGCTCAGTGGAACGACCACGATTGGGAATGTGATCCAGGGGAACTATATCGGGACCAACGCGACCGGATCAGCGGCTGTTCCAAATCTAGGTTCCGGGATCCATTCAATTTCCGCCGGTCTGACGCTGATTGGGACGAATGCTGACGGATTGAATGACGTTGCCGAACGGAATGTGATCGCCGGAAACGCCGGGAATGGGATCACTCTGCAGTATAGCAGTCCGAGCGGCGGCACAACGGTCGCCGGGAACTACATCGGAACGAATGCTGGCGGCACAGCAGCGATTCCGAATTCACGAGGCATCTTCATCGTGGCTTCGCTTGCAAATACAATCGGCGGCACTGCGGTCGGTGCTGGCAACCTGATTTCGGGCAACGGCTATTACGGCGTACAGATTGTCGGCACCGGTGCGGTAGGCAATACAGCGGTCGAAAACAATGTCGTGCAGGGAAACTTCATCGGCACAAACGCGGCAGGCAATGCCGCGATGCCGAATGGAACGACCGGATCAGCGGCTGGAGTGCGTGTCGAGAGTGCAGAACATGTCACGATTGGTGGCACGGTAACTGGAGCAGGCAACGTTATCTCAGGCAATATCGGCTTTGGAATTGATCTTGCCAACGGTCAGTTGAACACGATACAGGGGAACCGAATCGGCACGGATGCGACAGGAACCTTTGCGGTTGGAAATACCACTGACGGGATCAATGGATACACGTCCGCAACGACGATCGGTGGTAACGTGGCCAGGGCCGGGAATGTCATTTCGGGCAACTCGCAGAATGGGATTCAGCTCGGTGGTTTTTCAAACACGATTTCTGGGAACTTCGTCGGGACAAACGCCACGGGAACCGAAGCGGTATCAAACGGGCTGCATGGCATTGTTTCGTTCAGCAACAACTCGATGATCGGGGGATTCACTCCTGAAGATCGAAATATCATTGTGTCTTCACATGCTGGAGTTTCGCTAAACAGTTCGTCCGATACTCGTGTTTCGGGAAACTACATCGGCACCGATGTGACTGGCACTAGAGTCCTGGCAAGTGGCGGCGGACCGGAAGGTGTCTATATGTTTGGACATCCCGCAGCGTCGAACATCACGATCGGAGGCGGCGAGCCCGGTGCGGGCAATGTGATCAACATGGGGCCAAACGGCGTCGGAGTTCACATCCAGCACAACGGCGGATCGGGAAACAAAGTCCAGGGAAACTTCATCGGCGTCGATCCGACCGGCTCGTTTAAGGTAGGTAACAATTGGGGCGTGTTGATTGACTGGCAGAATGGCGTCGTCGTGGGAACCGACAGCAACGGCGTCAACGACGCGACAGAAGGCAACGTCATCTCAGGAAACGTCAACGGAATCATCTTCGGCGGATTCGCCGCGGGCGGAATCAGTGGCGAAGTCATTGCGGGCAACTTGATCGGAACAGATGCGACTGGGACAAAGGTTATCGGAAACACAAACGATGGCCTGCATCTGGACACCTATGGCAGCACTCGAGTTGGCACCAACAGCGATGGCATCAATGACGCCAACGAACGCAACATTATTGCAGGAAGCGGCAACGCTGGGATATGGTTCAACGGAAACGACAATTTGATCGCCGGGAACTTTATCGGCACCAACGTGACTACCGCAATAGCGCTGCCGAACAGGTACGGCATCGTCGTGGCTGGTGGGACCGGAGCAACAGTTGGTGGCTCAGTTGCCACGGCTGGCAACGTCATCGCCAACAGTTCGCTGACCGGGCTGAGGTTAGAGGGCGGCACAAGCGAGGGCAATACGTTCCGCAATAACACCTACTACGGCAACCTTGGACTTGCGATCGATGCAGGCTCGCCGGGGCGGACGATGAATGATTCGCCGGATGCGGATGGGTTGAGCAACTATCCGATCTTGACATTCACGCAGATCGTTGGGAACGAAATGATCGTCGAGGGGACCGCCGCTACAGGCAAGACAATTGAACTTTATCTGTCCGCTCCGTCGGGGAATGGGGTCGGACAAGGTCAACAGCGTCTGGCTTCGGTGCTCGATAACTCGCCGGCTGATGAAAATGCAGCGCCCGGACAATTTCGCATTCGTGTACCGCTGGGTAACGGACTGGCCAATGGTAGTCCACTGACGGCTCTCACCGTCGGATCGACTTCAGAGTTTAGTCCCATTGTCTTCGCCGGTGAAGTGGGTAGCTATCTAGCACCGCAAATCAGTCTTGGGGCTACGACGGTTTCGATTATCAGTGGTGACTCGATTCAAATCGATGGCAGCTTCTACGATCCGGATTCGGTCAGTTGGAATGCGACCGTCGATTACGGTGATGGCTCAGGCTTGCAGCCACTTACTTTGAGTACCAGCAACACGTTTCAACTAAAACATACGTTTTCGGCGACAGGGACCTTTGTGACAATAGTCGCAATTCGCGATAACACACTTATCAGTTCGTCGGCCACGGTCGGTGTGGTGGTTCAAAACCAAGCACCCACGGCAACGTTCAACGAGTTTAGCATTACGAGCCCAGTCAACGAAGGGCAATTGGTGACTCTCAAGGGTCAGTTTCAAGACACTGGCGGAACACATACGGCAACGATTCAGTGGGGTGATGGCAATATATCGGTCGTGCCGATCGCTGCAGGCATTCTTGATTTCTCGGCAACCCATAGCTATCTCGATGATACCAATCCTGCTGGGACGGCGACTGCGTCGGATGTCTATCGTGTGATTGTTAAAATCGCCGATCAGTCGGGTGCGAGTGACACGACTCCGGTCGGACTGTTCCTGGAAGAAGTGCGAAATGTCGTCCCTTCGTCGCTCAACGTCGTTTATAACAGCACGAACATCACTGAGGGACAGTCAATATCGCTCAGCGGAACTTTCGTCGACCCTGGATTGGCCGATGTGCACACGGTCAAAGTCAATTGGGGCGATGGTTCCAATTCGACTGTAATATTGCCTATCGGAGTCAGGAGTTTGGCTAGTATCCCTGAGTTGACTCACGTTTACGGCAATGACCCAAGCATTGGACCGGACCAATACACGATCACGGTCGAGGTGGCCGATGACGATGAACCTCAACGACCTGCCACGCAATCGCAAGTTATCGGCGTAGCGAATGCGATTCCGTCAGCCGTCAATGCTCAATTGAGCGCGAACTCGATCGACGAGTATGGGTCGATTTCCCTCTCGGGTTCGTTTACGGATTTAGGACAGCTCGATACGCATCAGGTCACAGTCATTTGGGGCGATGGTTCGACATCGTCGGCGGTCAATCTGCCTGCAAGGATCACTTCGTTCAGTGGTCTATCCCATCGTTACGCGAACAATCCGGTGGGTGGTGGAAGCTACACGATCGAAGTACAAGTAGCGGACAACGATAGTCCGAATCAATATGGATCGGCGACGTTGCCTGCTTCAGTTCTGAACGTGGCGCCTGTCTTGGGATCCCTCGTTTTGTCGACCCTCGGTACTGCGATCAACGAAGGAGACTCGGTGACGATCATCGGCAGCTACAGCGACGTTTCACCTGCCGACACTCATACCGTAGTGGTCCATTGGGGTGATGGGACGTCGAGCCCGGCCACGGTAAATTCGCAGGCTAGGACGTTCACTGCCACCCATACATTCCTCGACAATGGGACAACTTTGTACAGTGTGGACGTTGGAGGTGGACCTACATTACAAACGAATCTGCCGTTCACGATTGCAGTCACGGTAACCGATCAAGACAATGCAAGCAGCACGTCGAGCGTGATTCAAACAGTCATGAACGTGGCACCGACGGTCGTCATCGAGCCGGGACTGAGCAACACCAATCCGAACTTGATCAGCTTGATCGCCAACATTAGCGATCCTGGAATACTCGACACCTTCACGCAACCTGGGGGATACATTTGGACGGCAGAAGCGGTCGGTATTGATGGCTCGAGGCAAACGGGGAGCGCCGCAAATTTTGAGGTTGATCGAACTGCGTATCCAGGAAGGCTATGGCGGGTCTCGTTGCAAGTGACTGACAAGGATGGCGGGGTTGGATTGTACTCGACGACGTTGTTGGTGGGTACCAACGGTGACGATGTTGGAGCCAATCGACTCATTGTGACCGACGGGATGTTTGCACAAAGTGGAACGCTGAATCTGATGGCCTTTGGGCTCGATGGCAACGACACCATCGATGCATCGGGGGTGACCAACCCGGCATGGAGTGTGACGTTGGTGGGCGGTCGCGGCGTCGACAATATGTTCGGTGGTGCGGGTGACGATGTTTACTTTCTCGCGCAAGGGGACGATAACGCGAACGTTGCCAATGCGGATGTTCCCTCACCGATCGAAAGTGGGAACGATCATTACATGTTGCGACCCAACAGCGTATTGACGGTGATCGATCGAATCGGGAACAATGTATTGGACTTTGGACTGGCTGATTTTGGCGTCACGTTCGACTTGAGTTTGAATTCGGCGACAACTTTGGTACCTCAGGATGTTGCTCCACTTCCAATGACTGCCCCGTTGCACATCGTTCAAACACAGGGCTCGTTTACACGGCTGGACGGTAGTGTATTTGGAGATCGTTTGACTGGCGCATCTGGGGCCACTATTTTCGGTGATGCCGGAAACGATACGTTTACTGCAAAAGCTGGGACCACCGGCGCATCGTTCCATGGTGGCGCCGACAATGACATCCTCTCCATTTCGGCAGCCGGGATTTCCAATCTCGATTTCAGCGGCGACGCAGGAGCTGACACGCTGATCAACTTGGGTGAAATAACTGGCCTAACTTTCAGCGGTGGAGCTGATGCCGACATCTTACAGAACGATGGTACGATTCTGGCCGCCCTCAATTTTGGTGGCGACGCGGGTGCCGACTCGTTGCTGAACTCGGGCGTGATTGCAAATCTAACGTTCAATGGCGGTGCGGATAATGACATCTTTGTCAACAATGGAGTTACCAATACTACGTTGGATTTCCACGGCGACGCCGACATCTTACTTACAGGACTCGGATCGATTGAAGCGTTGACCTTTGAAGGTGACAGCGGTGCCGACATCTTTGTGAATCTGGGAGCGATCACAAGTCTGACCTTCAATGGAGGTGCCGATAACGACATTTTTATCAACAGCGGATCAACCTTGAGTACGCTCAATTTTGGTGGTGATCATGATTTGTTGTTATCCGACTTGGGCAGCATTGGCGTGTTGACGTTCAACGGGGATGCTGGGATCGACACGCTCATCAATCGGGGCTCGGTCGGAGCCCTTACGTTTGAGGGAGGGGCGGATGCGGATATCTTACAAAATATTGGAACGGTTACCGGGGGACTCACCTTTGGTGGTGACGCGGGAATCGACACGCTGGTCAATCTAGGTTCCGTTGGCGGTTTGACCTTCAATGGGGGAGCTGATGCCGACATCCTGCAAAACTCTGGTACCGTAATCGGCAATTTGAATTTCGGAGGTGACACTGGCGCCGACTTCCTGACGAACACAGGCTCTGTTGGCAGCCTGACGTTTAGCGGCGGTGCCGACAGTGACACACTGCAGAACAATGGAACCGTGATCGGTGCTTTGGTGTTCGGAGGTGATGCTGGCGTCGACACCCTGCTCAATCAAGGATCCATTGGCGGTTTAACCTTCACGGGTGGTGCGGATGCGGACGTGCTCAGGAACTTGACCGGTGGTACGATTGGAAGCCTTGATTTCAATGGCGATGTTGGGGCCGACTTGTTAGTCAACTTGAGCGCGATAACGCATTTGACATTCGAGGGAGGAGCCGATGCGGACATTCTCCAAAATATTGGAAACATCGGTGACCTGACGTTCGGAGGCGATGCAGGCGCGGACTTGTTGGTAAACACGGGTGCGGTGACTACGTTGACCTTCAATGGAGGTTCGGACAATGACATTCTGGTCAACACCGGCAACGTGCTCGGTCAATTGACCTTCGGCGGTGACGCCGGTCTCGATACGCTGGTGAACGATGGGGTGATTCGCGGATTGCAGTTCAATGGCGGGGCTGATGCTGACATTTTACAAAACACAGGTACTATCCAGGCTACGCTACTGTTCAACGGCGACGCGGGAATCGACACTCTCATCAATAGTGGCGGAGTCCTCGACTTGACCTTCAATGGCGGTGCGGATGCCGACATACTGATGAACGCAGGTTCCGTCCTCGACCTGCTTACGTTCACGGGCGATCTTGGCGCAGACCAATTGACCAATTCGGGAACAGTCGGAGACCTGACGTTCAACGGTGGGGCTGATGCAGACGTGCTAAAAAATACTGGGACTATTCTAGATGACCTCGTATTCAATGGTGATATTGGTGCCGACGTGCTTATCAATGGTGGCCCTGTTGGCGACTTGACGTTCAACGGTGGCGCGGACAATGATACGCTTCTGAACCTGAACAGTGTGGGGACGCTGACATTCGATGGTGGTGCGGACAACGACGTTCTGCAGAACAATGGCTCTGGCCTCCTCAGTTTGAACTTTATCGGTGGTGCGGACAACGATGTGCTGATCAACAACGGCAACAAAATCACCGTTTTGACATTCGACGGCGGTGCTGATAATGATGTGCTGGTTAGCAACGGAACTTTGATCGGAAGCTTGGATTTCACGGGAGATACTGGTGTTCCTGTCGTAGGTCACACCAGCAACGACACGCTCATCGTGCGAGGATCTGGATCAGGGACTACGACATCTCGCATTCGATTCGATGGGGGTTACGGAGTGGATGCGTTCGAAAACAACGCTAGCGGTTTTGCCTCGATTGTTTTTAATGGTGGATTGGACGCGGATGCGTTGTTGAACAATGCTTCGGGCCTAGCATCTCTCGACTTCAACGGCGACGCGGGTGCAGACGTCTTTGTCAACCACGGCGGGGCAATTGCGTCTCTCGATTTCAATGGCGGTGCCGATGCCGACACACTGGTTAATGATGGACTTGCGTTGGGCCATTTAATATTCGACGGTGGTGCGGATAGCGATTTGCTAGTCAATAGTGGTGATTTACTGCAGACGCTTACGTTCAGCGGTGGTGCGGACGCAGACATTCTCCTGAACCAGGGCGGGCAGCTTGGTGATATAGTCTTTGATGGCGGAGCAGACGCTGACCTTTTGATCAACGATGGGCCAGTCATCGGTTCTCTAAAGTTTAACGGCGACGCTGGCAACGACCGATTGTGGAATCGCAAAGGTGGTATCCAAATCGGGTCGATCGTGTTCATCGGCGACGCAGGGATCGACACCTTGATCAACGATGCGGCAGGCATCGACGAGATAACCTTTAACGGCGGAGCGGATGCAGACGTCTTGCAGAACAATGGATCGGTGTTGGATCTGACATTTGATGGTGGTGCCGATGCAGACGTTTTGGTGAACGCTGGTTTCGCCGGAACGCTAACCTTTGACGGTGGGGCTGATGCCGACATCCTCCTCAATCGCGGCGGGCAAGTTGACGTTCTCGACTTTATGGGGGACGCCGGGATCGATACATTGTTCAATCTGGGACCAGTCACATCCCTAACGTTTGAGGGTGGTGCGGACGCGGACGTATTGCAAAACAACGCCAACGTCGACTCGCTATCGTTCTTTGGCGACGTTAGTCTTGCGAATGGACCTTCATCGCTCCACGACGGAGCCGACACGTTGGTCAACAATGGTCTGGTCAGGACGCTAACCTTTGAGGGAGGAGCAGACAACGACATCTTCCAGAATAACGCCACTGTCACTTCATTGACTTTTGATGGTGGTGCGGATGCCGACACGCTCGTGAACAACGGTGGCGGGATCACAACGCTCGATTTCAACGGTGATGCAGGAGCGGACACGCTGATCAACAATGGCAGTGGTATTGAGACTCTCCATTTCGACGGAGGAGCCGATGCCGATTCGTTAAGAATTGAAGGCCGCAGTATTGGTTTGGTAACGTTCTACGGCGGTTCAGGCGCGGATTCCTTTACTTTCAACGGTGCTGGAGCTTCAAGTTCCAATATCCGATTTGAAGGGGGTGTAGGCAATGACTTTTTCGCCATGCTCGGTACGGCGTCAACGGTATTTTTTGACGGTGGAGAGGGGGATGATGGAGTCTTCGTTGTCGGCTCGGGCGCGATGACATTGACTGGCGGCGCTGGAGATGACTTTTACCGATTCGTTTCCAATCCACATGCAGACGTGACTTTGACAGACGCATTTTCGGGGTTGTTGGACGTTTCGAAAGATACCTTGGACTTTAGCAGTTTCACAGGCGGTGCCGTGACTTTGGACCTGCGGCTAGTGGATGTTTGGCAGCCACAGGGTACTGGGCAACTCCGGGTAAGGCTGACCGACGGGATGGCGATCGAAAACGTTATCGGAACGCCATTCTCGGATACGATCTACGGAAACGCTCGCAGCAACTACCTTGGCGGAGCGGATTTTGATGAAGCTTTTAGCGGACCAGTTGCCGCACCTCGAGGAGTAACGCAATGGGTCTTCCTCGACTTCGACTCCAATACAAACACCGGGATTGCAAATACGACAACGGGACAGATAGACAATGGCGAACATGTGTATACAGCGATCGAACGGGAACTGATTCGTCAGCGAGTGGAGGCGGACTATCGTGGCCCTAATGTTGGTGCGCCATGGTTTGACATTCGCGTTGTGACCAACGTGAGTGATATATCGGAGAATTTTCGCAATTCAAACCAGTTTGCGACCGTCTACTTTAACCAAACTCCAGCCTCGGGTCGGCCGGGTGGGCTTGCTAGCGAAGTCGACCCAGGAAATGTCAATCTTGGCGGTAGCGCCGCGGTGCAAATCAATGGCCTTTTAGGCGGTGTGATCAATAGTACCGACGGAATTGAGAAGATTGAAGGTGACTTGGATGTGTTTAAGGGCGACGTGGTGACCATCGGCGAAATAGAGATAGGAGCCACAAAGCCGTCCGCAACCAGCGATAACTTCGTTAAACTGTCCGCAAAAGTTGCCGCGCATGAGTTGGCTCACTTACTGGGACTGCGCCATCAAGACAGCTTTGGACCGATCGGTTCAGGAGTTCACAATCCACCTGGCGCAGGCGCGTACAAGCCGATTTTTACTGGACCGTCCGGTGGTGTCGAAACCTTCGATCACCTTATCGGATCGCCAGCTTCGGTCGGTTCTACTCGATTTGATGACCTGAACGACCTGTTCTTTGGCGAACGCGAAGCCATTAAACTGGCTTTCGCTAACAGCAATCCTGCTCAAACCACGGTCGTGAATGCTGGCGGCAACAATTCACAGCTGACTGCAACACCGCTTAGCCCAGTCACGCTAGCGGTCCCGAACACGCTTAGTCGAGGTCAGAATCAGAACAAGGACTTCTTTGTCCAAATCGCATCCGTGCTAGGTCAGATCGGTGTCGACTCTGTTACACATCGCAGCAACAGCGATTGGTATTCCTTCAGTGGTCGAGCTGGCGAGCTGATTAATATTGACGTATTATCCAATTCGGTAGCTCGCTTTGGCACGGGAGTCAACGGTGCACTAAAGCCTAACGACTACATCGACACGATTGTTCGAGTCTATAACTCGAACGGTCAGCTGATCCGGTACTATGATGGACTCGCAGTAAACGATGATTCCTTCGAACCAACAGATTCGACGCTCGTCGACCTACTCCTTCCCGCAACAGGAGAGTACTTTATCGAGGTGGACACCTTTCATCGATTTGGTGATCCACTAGGCGATCCAGTAAACCCGATCAGCCCATTGAATCCTTTGAATCCGAACAATATTCTCGCTTATCCTGACATCCTGAGCCGGTTTCTCGACAGCATCAACGACACCGACACCGGTCGTTATCAATTGATCATGTACAAGTTTCGCAAAGCCAGTTCGTCGGACATGAGAGACGATTTGAAGGGTTTCGGCGGAGCGGACATCATCAATGGCGGACCTGATGATAGTTTTGACCTGGATTATGTGTTAGGTGCAGTTCCAACTTTGAACGAAGGCAGCACGTTCACCCGCTCCGTCACGCTGGATGACCGCGCGGCCTTGAGCTGGATTGCTAGCACAGTTGACTACGGCGATGGAACCGTTATTCAGCCGCTCAATGTTTCTCCGAATGGCGAGTTTTTGTTAAGTCATCTTTGGACGGACAACGGCCTTTACACCATCACAGTGAACATCGCTAACGACATAGGGAAGACACTGACCAAGACCCTGGCAGTCAGTGTCGTCAATGTTGCTCCGACTGCGGCGATCAGCGGCTCAAAAGCGATCATCTACGGTGAGGGGGCAACCGTCAGCCTCAGTGGTGCATTTGATCCATCGACTGCGGATATGACAGCCGGGTTGCATTTCGCCTTTGCTTTAAGTGCCGGTGATCTGAATTCGGTGACGTATGCCAGCGCCGTCTTGACGAATAACTACACGTTAACGAGACTGGCAGCAGGCACATACACGGTTTATGCGCGGGTGATCGACCAGGATAACGACTTCACACCGTATTCGACAACGATCATTGTGCTGCCGCGATTGCTGGAGATTACGGCCGTGGCCAAGACCAAGATCTACGGGGACTCCGATCCAACGTTGAATTACACGTTTGGTGCGTTGTTCAATGGTGATACGTCAAGCGTGTTAACCGGTTCGCTAAGCCGCGTCGCTGGCGAAAATGTAAACAGCTATGCCATCAAC
>JANMLD010000095.1:0-1159 GCA_031372345.1 Pirellula sp. | reverse complement strand
TTTTCCATCTCCCCAATTGACGATCCACTGGTTGACAAGATTTCCATTGGGATTGAGGTTGAGGGTGTAGTTGGAAGCTTCTCGAACGGTCGGTGGGCCAGCGATTTGAATGGAGTTGGATGGCAGCATGGCGCGGCAGAAAATGATTTCGGTGATAGCTCCGCTGCCGGAGAGTTGGACTTCGAGTTTAGAAACTCCCCTCGCGTTGATGGCTGCGGTATGCAGGCCATTGCCTGTCCCGACGCCATTGATGGTTGATTGCGAGATCAAGGTTCCGGCAGCGTTGAACCATCGTAGGGTGGCTGTTTCTCCAGCGTCGATGTCGAGCAGTTTCACATCGTCGATCATGACGGGGTGATCGAAGGTAAATAGAAAAATTCCGCCAGTGGCGTTGTCGTCTGGGTCTGAGGAGTCGCCATCTTCGGAAAGGATGAGGATGTTTTTTAGATCTGTTTTATTGGCCGTTGGCCCGCTAGCTCCGGCGCTTCCGATGCCTGGTCCACCGAAGTGGGCATTGGGAGGGCCCAGATCATAGTCATCGCCAGTCGGTGCAGGTGAGCAGAAGATCATTGGTGGGTTTTTTGATGGGGCAGTGGAAGCGATGTGAATGCCCCAGTTGGCCCATTGATTGCTGATGATCGTTCCGGCGGGAATGACATTTCCGAAACCATCGCGATCGAAGTTAAGGATGGGTAGCCAAGCGTCTGGAGTTGTTGCCGGATTGACGGCAATGGTGAAATTCTTGGTTGTGCTCGCCCCATCGTCATCGGTAACCGTGAGCGAGGCTGTGTAGGAACCAACTGTGGAAAACGCATGAGAAGCAAACAGCTTCGCGGTTGTTGGAAAACCTGGACTGCCGGGAACAAAATTGCTTATCGGGACGCTTTGCGAAGGAGTGCCATCACCCCAAAGAATGCTCGCGGTAAAGGTTTCGGCGGTACCAAGCACGGATGGGAAGCCGGGGTCGGAAACGGAAATCGAGGGCAACGCAAGGAGCTGATTCACTATGGCGGTTTGATTGCTTACGGTGAAGGCAGGAGCAACTGAGGCGATCGTGGCGGTGGTGGTTGAACTCACGTCGACGAGTCCATCGGAGATTTTTAAGCGGACACTGTACGTAGCGTTATCGGGATAGGTATGGGCGACGATAAAGGATCGG
>JANMLD010000017.1:0-8988 GCA_031372345.1 Pirellula sp. | reverse complement strand
ATGGGAAATTCCAAGTTTGGCCATCCGCGATCTCCAAACGCCCGTTGGTGAAACTCTCTATTTGTTGTTGCGGCACAACGCCGGTGCTGTCCAGCACTAGATTGACCCCCTTGAGCGTTTTGAGTTGCGGTACCCGCACCTCACCACCTTGGTTGGCTTTCAAGGTCGAATAGAGCCCCCAGCCAAAGTCGTACGAAGACTCGTCCGAGTAACTTGCTAACGCATCTAACTGCACTAAACTTGCGGTTCCTTCTGCCGACACGTCAATCGAACGATAGCGTGTATCGCCATTCGTCGGTTCGCTTATCGTCGCCACCTTCGACAGATTGATTACGCCTGCGTTAACGGATTGAATGAATACACGCGAGTTGTAATGCGTTCCTCCGGAGATACTCGTGACGCCAGACAAATTGATCGACGAGCCAGCTCCGTCGGCTCGGATCGTTCGATGCTGATCGTTGCCGGTCGATGCGTGCTGATACTCGGTCACCTGAGGGAGAACGATTTTCGCACCCGAGGAAGCGATTAGACTGCCGCCATTGATCGAGGCCGAACCCGTAACAGTGAAATCGGATCCGAGTCCTCGCATCTCAATTGTCGATGAAGCGGCCATTGCGAAATTGGAGGTTAGGGATGCCTTTCCGTTGACTGTCAGTCGACGATTTGTGTTGATTGAGATAGACGCGTCCGAGTTAAGTGTCCCAATCGTGACGTCAACGTCGATCGTAATCGTCTTGGCGGCGCCCAAACCTTGCAAGATGACCGTGTCGTTCTCACGTGGAAGCAAACCACCTTCCCAGTTAGCGGGGCTGGACCAATTCCCACCGCTGCCTATCCACCGAGCTGTTCTGGGGGTTGCGTTTTGTGTGGTAGCTCCACCCCCTCCGCCTCCGCCTCCACCACCGCCACCGCCACCGCCACCGCCACCGCCACCGCCTCCACCACCACCACCACCACCACCGCCTCCGCCACCAGATAAGGTTCCTGCAGTTCCGTCAGTCTTTACTCCCAGCGTGAAAAGACTCGACGGATAAATGACTTTTCCCAAATCGGACTCGCGGAGGTAGGAATACAGCGATGTTGAGGAATCGCTTGTACCGTCTCGATCAATGAAGTTGGAAAGACCATTCAACCTCACGAAACTTCCGGCATCCTTTGCCGAGACGTCCATGGAGCGATAGCGAGTGTCGCCATCCACGGGATCCACAATCTGCTTTACCTTGGACAAATCGACAACACCTCCACCCTCAGCCTGGACAAAGATGCGAGAATTGTAGTGCGTACCGCCCGTGATACTTTCTAAGTTTGGAAGCTCTATCCGACTGTTCGCACCCTTTGCTAGGAAGAACCGATGTTGATCATTGCCATTGGAAGCGTGGTTGTAGGTGGTAACCAATGGGAGAGCTAGGGAAACTCCCGAATTGACATAGAGGCTTGAGCCATCGATATCAAACACCTGCGGGGCACTGACTCTTCCACCGGTATTCAGGGTTAGGCTACCGTAGCGCAAAACCTCTAGCAGCGGCAACGAGACATTGCCTCCCGCCACAGTGAAATCTGTATCCGCTGCATCCACAAGGGCGCTGAAGGTTCTATCAACGCCAGCGATCGATACACGCCCGGCGGTAAACCGTTGGAATTGGCTCACGACAAGCGTGCCCGTTCCGTCAATGTCGATATTCACCCCTCTGGCAGAGGTCAACTTGGGGATCCGTACTTCCCCGCTTGCTTGAACCACAATGCTCGAATAAAGTCCCCATCCGAAGTCGTACGAACTCTCGTCTGAGAAGTAATTCAGCTCATCCAGCCGAATCAAACTTCCTGCATCCTTGGCCGAGACGTCGATGGAGCGATAACGCGTGTCGCCGTCTACCGGATCAACGATCTGTTTCACCTTGGAAAGGTCCACAACACCGCCACCCTCGGCCTGAACAAAGATTCGAGAGTTGTAGTGCGTGCCACCCGCAAAGCTTTCCAAGTTTGGAAGTTCAATCCGACTGTTCGCACCCTTTGCATTTAAGAACCGATGTTGATCGTTGCCAGTGGAAGCGTGGTTGTAGGTGGTAACTAGCGGAAGCGTAAGGGCGACCCCCGAAGTGACATAGATGCTTGAGCCATCGATATCGTACAACTTAGGAGAACTGAATTTACCTCCAGCATTCAGCGTTAGGCTCCCATACCGCAATACTTCAAGCAGCGGCAGCGATACACTGCCTCCAGCCACGATAAAATCGGTATCCGTCGCATCCACAAGTGCACTGAACGATCTATCAACGCCCGCGATGGATACACGCCCGGCCGCAAATCGTTGGAATTGACTCACGGCGAGTGTGCCGGTTCCATCAACTTCTAAGTTCACACCCTTAGCAGAAGTCAACTTGGGGATCCGCACTTCTCCACCAGCTTGGACCAGGATGCTCGAATAAAGTCCCCATCCAAAGTCATACGAACTCGCGTCCGAAAAGAAGTTCAATGCATCCAGCCGAACCAAACTCCCTGCATCCTTGGCCGAGACGTCGATGGAGCGATAACGCGTGTCGCCATCCACAGGATCCACGATCTGCTTCACCTTGGACAAATCGACAATGCCGCCACCTTCCGCTTGGACAAAGATGCGAGAGTTGTAATGCGTGCCGCCCGCAATACTTTCTAAGTTCGGCAGCTCGATCCGACTGTTCGCACCTTTTGCATTTAAGAAGCGATGTTGATCATTGGCGGTGGAAGCGTGGTTGTAGCTGGTAACCAATGGGAGTGTTAGAGAAACTCCTGAATTAACATAGAGGCTTGAGCCATCGATATCGTACACCAGCGGGACACTGACTCTTCCTCCGATATTCAATGTCAGGCTACCATACCGCAGTACTTCTAACAGCGGCAACGAGACAGTGCCTCCGGCCACGATAAAATCCGTATCGGTTGCATCCACGAGGGAACTGAACGTTCTGTCGACGCCAGCGATGGAAACACGCCCTGACGTAAATCGTTGGAATTGGCCCACGACGAGCGTGCCCGTTCCGTCAATGTCGATATTCACCCCTTTGGTAGCTGTCAACTTGGGGATCCGCACTTCTCCACTAGCTTGAACCACGATGCTGGAATAAAGTCCCCATCCAAAGTCGTACGCACCCTCATCCGAAAAATAATTCAATTCATCCAGTCGAACCAAACTTCCTGCATCTTTGGCTGAGATGTCAATGGAGCGATATCGAGTGTCGCCATCCACGGGATCAACGATCTGCTTCACCTTGGACAGGTCCACAACGCCGCCACCCTCGGCCTGAACAAAGATCCGAGAGTTGTAATGCGTACCGCCTGTGATACTTTCTAAGTTCGGAAGCTCTATCCTACTGTTTGTGCCCTTCGCATTTAAGAAGCGATGTTGATCATTACCCGTGGAGGCGTGGTTGTAGGACGTGACCAACGGGAGAGACAAGGAAACCCCAGAATTGACATAGAGGCTTGAGCCATCGATATCGTACACCTGCGGAGCGCTGACCTTTCCTGTGGAATTCAGTGTCAAACTACCATAGCGCAAGACCTCCAGCAGAGGCAACGAGACATTGCTTCCCGCCACGATGAAATCTGTATCCGTTGCATCTACAAGAGCGCTGAACGTTTTATCGATACCCACGATGGAAACACGCCCCGACGTAAACCGTTGGAATTGGCTCACGACAAGTGCGCCCGTTCCATCAATGTCGATATTCACCCCTTTGGCAGAAGTCAACTTGGGGGTCCGTACTTCTCCGCCAGCTTGAACCACAATGCTGGAATAAAGTCCCCATCCAAAGTCGTACGCACCCTCATCCGAAAAATAATTCAATTCATCCAGCCTAACCAAACTTCCTGCATCCTTGGCCGAGACGTCAATGGAGCGATAGCGAGTGTCGCCATCTAAAGGATCAACAATCTGTTTCACCTTGGACAAATCGACAACACCTCCACCCTCGGCCTGAACAAAAATTCGAGAGTTGTAATGCGTACCGCCCGTGATACCCTCCAAGTTCGGAAGCTCTACTCGACTGTTTGCACCCTTGGCGCTGAATGTGCGGTGTTGATCGTTTTGTTCGGAAGAATGGAAGTAAGATTTCACGCCAGATAAGGAAAGGACGCTTCCACCGCTCGCAAGCAAGTTAGAGCCGTTGATAACCGAAAGTTTGGCCGCAGTTAGAGAAGCATTCTTATCGAGCCGGATGGTGCTATCAAAAATGGTCGTCAGTTCCGGCATCGGGACAGCAGCGTTGTCAACCGATATCTCTGTGCCGGCCAAATACTTAAGCATTGGAGCAGTTAGCGTGGCCCCGTCCGAGACCGACCAAACCGAATCACTCAATTGATCTATAGCACTTTCCAGTTTGGGGAGACTAATTACGCTTGAGATACCCTTTACCTTAAGATTTATTTGCCGGAGTCGCAGATCGCCAGCTTCTGGATCAAAAACTGTTGTTAGGTTCGGAAAGAGGATTGCTCCACTATTGAGGGCTGAGATCTCTATCTTGCTATTGTAGAGCGTCCCGCCGGTAATCTCCTTGAGCCCATTCAATTCAATTCGACTTCCACTGCCATCGGCGAGAATTCGGCGTTGCAGATCGTTGGCTGTACCACCATGCTCATAGACCGTTGCAAGTGGCAACTGGATGACACCACCCGCGGACGCTGTCAAGTTTGCTCCGGAGATGAAGGACGACGCAATTGCAGAGAAGGTCGCACCGCTACCGGTGACTATGAATGAACTCCCCGCCGAGAGTGTAAATTCTCTCGAGACGGAACTAATGCCTCGAAGAGTAAGAGTCGCGTTGTTGGAAATCAGCAAAGCCGAATTCGCGTTGAGACTTTTCAAGTCGACATTTTGCGACACAGTGATGCGGGACGTGGGGGCATTTATTTCAGCGTCATCGCCGGAGATGGGCGTAGCATCTCCTTGCCAATTGAGTCGATCGTGCCAAGAGGTGCCATCACCTCCACCGTCCCAAACGACTCGGGCGAGCAATTGTCGGCGCTCTAGCTTCTCAATTTGAAGTTGTCGTAGTCGTTGCCTTGAACTGCGAACGGAATTGGATCGTTGAACATTACGGGTAGGGCGTGAACCAGGGCGTTTTTTCATCTCGATGTTCGAACTTGAGGGTGGTTTTCGGAATCCCTAATGACTCGCTAAGAATGCCAGGTTTAGGGCGGGAACCATTAAAACTCCGTAATGTACATAATTCAAGTAGGCTGTGGGGGTTCAGGTGGTTTTGGAAAAATAGCCATTTGCCAGAACTTAGGAGAAATGACGGGCTAGGACTATTTCTTCCGACCAATCGCAACAAAAAGCGACGATATTCGACGAGTGTGGAAAGAAACTGCACCGAGAGATCGCCAATACTGAGACGATATCAATGCCCTGTCATCCAAATTTCATCCGCTATTTTAGTTCCAAGGCGTTGCTCGCTTCCCTTGCCTTCCTGTCGCTGGCAGCCCTAAACGGTTTTGGCGGTCGCGCGGTCGCCGATGAAAACGCAAATTGGCTCGTTGAGGCAGAACTACTCAAAGGCTGGATTCGGGGTTCGAGTGCACCGCCATTGGTCACTACCAGCGCTAGCACTGTTCCGCGAAATGAAGCAGGGGTTCTTTCGAACCCAACGACTTCCAGCATCTTTGGAAATGGGCTTCTCGATATTGGACATCGTACGGGCACGAGATTTCGACTCCAACGAAGCCTAGCGTCAGAGGGAGATTACGGAAGCTACTTTGCCGGCATGTACTTGGCTAACGCTAGTGAACCGGCAGTCTTTGGCTCGGATGGCACGGGATTGCCTGTTTTGGGACGTCCTTTTTTTAACGCCAATACTCAAACTCAAGATGCAGAACTTGTCGCCTATCCAAACGTGCTTGTCGGTCAAGTTGCTGTCAACACAGCTAGCGAACTCTACCTTGGCGAATTAGGAATCACACGCGCCTTTCTTCGAGACGATGAATTTGAACTTGATCTGCACGCTGGGTATCGTTTTCTCTCGTTTCGAGACGGACTATACGTTCGAGAAGATCTGCGCTCGATTGATCAAGGAGGTTTGATTCCTGTCAATACAACGTTTGTAGTGCAAGATTCATTCGCTACATTGAATCAGTTCCACGGCGGATCGTTCGGTGCTACTCTCAAAGCCCTTGCGAAAGAATGGGACTTCGGAGTTGTCACGAGTGTTTCCTTAGGAGGCTTGACTAGAAAACTGAGAACGAGTGGCTCAACGGACGTTACCATTCCTGGACTACCCACCGATTCCAACGCAGGTGGATTGCTTGCCCTGCCCACGAACATAGGTTCCTATCAATCGACTAAGTTCGTAGCGATTCCAGAATTGAAGTTGTTCGCAAATCGGTTGGTGACACAACGTTTATCGCTCAACTTTGGGTACACGTTTCTGTTGGTCCCCCAAGCATGGCGAGCGGCAGAACAAGTGGATTATACCGTCAATGAATCGCAAATCGGCGGTGGAAATTTGTCAGGCTTGTCGCGACCATCTTTTCGAGGTGCTAGCAGCGACATGTGGATTCAAGCCCTATCGCTTGGGTTGGGTTATAACTGGTAAACCTCCCAACGCCAACTCATGCTCGTGCTCGATCGCCTCTGCTCGATTCCCCGTGCTCTAAACCCAGCGCACAACCTTTCCCCTTAAATCAGCCGTTTGGGCGCTAGCCCCGGTTCCTCTGTTCCCCCTATCACCTCCTTGCCTAACAACGACAACCGCGGCTAGCGCCGTACGGCTAGTTGTTGCTTTTCACTGATAATTGCGTTACTCTACTTCGTCAAGCTGCGTCGGCGCATTGCCTCGGTGACTTCTTCTAGCAGGGTAAGTCGACCGCCATAGGTCCGCCGCAAGTTCTCTGGTGTGAACGTGGCTTGCATGGTTCCCCAAGCTACGGTTCGAACGTTTAGTAGAATGAGATGGTCGAAGTACTCAGGTACCGTATGCAAGTCATGGTGAACGACCAAGATCGTTTTGCCTTGTGTCTGTTGCTGTCGCAGCACGTGGATGATGGATTGTTCGGTTGCCGCATCGACTGCAGCAAAAGGTTCGTCCATGAGAAAGACGTTGGCTGATTGGACGAGGGCTCTTGCTAGGAACGTACGCTGCTGTTGGCCACCCGAAAGTTGGCTGATTTGCCTGTTGGCAAGTTCTGCGATTCCGACCTGCTCAAGCGCTTCCATCGAACGCTTGCGATGTTCCTTGCGAACAGGCATGAACCAACCGATTTCGCGGTACAGACCCATCGTTACGACATCCAACACCGTCGCTGGAAAATCCCAATCGACCGACTCGCGTTGCGGAACATAAGCAATGTTGTGTCGTTGTTTTGCTAACGGCTCACCGTGAACTTCCACTGTACCAGAAATACGGGGCACCATGTCCATAATGGATTTGATAAGGGTGCTCTTGCCGGCTCCATTAGGACCTACCAAGCCAACTAGTGCCCCGGACGGAATGGAAAGATTGATTTCCCAAAGAACCGGTTTGCGTTGATACGCAACGGTCAAATCGGCTATTCGTATCGCGGTGGAGATGCTATTCATAGCCAAGCATTCTATCAAATCTTAACATTTCTAAACCGATGCCACCAAATTAGTCCTGTTTAGCGAGGTCTCGCTTTCGTTTAACCGCGTGCCCATCGGGCCGCGTTGTCTGTCAATCGCGGGGCGATGCCCACGCGGTTAAACGACGTATTTTTTAAGAAAAGAAACGAGCGAAGGGCCTCGCTCGCCTACAAAAACACCGTCGCGCCCGACCACCAACTCACACCAACTCACACCAACTCACTCCGAGGGATCGCCCCCAAGGGCTTTGACAATGGTCTTGAAATTATGCCTCATCATACCCTCGTAGGTATCCGCACCGCTGCCGGTTGGCCCCATCGCATCCGAATAGAGTTCACCGCCAATGGCAACGATGGCACCCTTTTTTTCCGCCCCTTCGATGATGGAGCGAATGGATTTCTCGGGTACGCTTGATTCCACGAATGCGGCGGGAACTTTCTTCTCGACTAACAAGTCCACCAGTTGGGTTATGCGACGTAATCCGGCCTCGGACGAGGTCGATACTCCCTGGATACCTTCGACTTGCAGACCGTATCGCTTTCCAAAGTAGCGAAATGCGTCATGGGACGTAATCAAGATACGTTGGTCTGGCGGAATGGACTCGATCCAGCGTTTTCCGAGCGAATCGAGATTCTGCAATCGATCTCGCAAATCGGCAGCACGTTGCGAAAACTGTTCGGCATGCGCTGGGATTCGAGATTTGAGTTCTTGTTCGATGAGTTGGGTTGTGATTGACCAAAGCTGGACATCCATCCAAACATGGGGATCGGCAGTTTCGTGTTCGGGGTCGCCAAGGGCAGCGTCTTTGGGGAGAGCGTCGACGAGTGCAATGTGCTTCTTCGTACCGGTCGTTTTGATGCCGAGCAGGTCACCCATGCGACCTTCTAGTTTAAAACCGTTATAGAAGACAACGTCAGCTGCCCGAATAGCTTTCACGTCGTTCGTATTGGGTCGATACAAGTGCGGATCCACACCGCTGCTCATCAACTGCTCGACTTGAACTTGATCGCCCCCGATCTGTCGGACCAAGTCGGCGACCATACCGGTCGTCGCCACGACCTTGAGCGTTTTGGAGGCAGCAGGTTTCTCAGAGGAATTCTGGCAACCGAGAATGGCGATGCAACAAACGCAAACCACGACTATCAGTTCGACCAACGTAAATCGAACTCGAAAAGTACGCATCTTCATCGAAAAACTCCCTATTGCAATCAACTTACCCTGCGCTAAACGCAAGTTTAGCATGCGCTAAACCTGCGTCAAGGGGGGCAGCATCCCGTGGGGTCAGACCCGAATGGCACTTGTAGTTTGACGTAAGTCCTTCATTGGTAATCCTTTTTGTATTCTGACCTAGGCTTCGTCATTTGTTTGTATGGCTTCGGTCGGCGCTTCTTCACGCGCGGCTCAACGCGGTCCGGCCG
>JANMLD010000015.1:0-27301 GCA_031372345.1 Pirellula sp. | reverse complement strand
TTCGCTGCTCTGTGCTGCTCTGTGTCTCCGTGGTTCCTGTCGTTGATCGAACACCACAGAGGCACAGAGAGGCACAGAGAAATTTACGAGATTTTCAAATTTCGTTCCTTTTGGTTCGCTGCTCTGTGCTGCTCTGTGTCTCTGTGGTTCCTGTCGTTGATCGAACACCACAGAGGCACAGAGAGGCACAGAGAAATTTATGAGATTTTCAAAGTTCGTTCCCTTTGGTTCGCTGCTCTGTGTTCCTCTGTGTCTCCGTGGTTCCTGTCGTTGATTGAGCTTGGGGGACACCACACTACCAAGCTCTGTGGCTTACGAACTTTGATTGCTGTTCGACCTCTGAGGAATGAGCGATTCGGCCCATTTCGCTTCATCCGCTGTGAACGGCGGATTCAATGGACGATTGTAGTCCATCGTATAGTAACGCCCGTCGCGGTAGCAATCGTCCATAATCGGCTGCAGTTCTAGAACGACATCCCGATCCTGTGACCGAAGTGGAATGGCAATGTTCGGAAGCCTATCCTGCAATTGAATTCCAATTCCGGCAGCCACCCAGGGGCGATTTACGCGGCGAATGCAGATTTTGTAAGGTGCTTGATGAACTAACGGCCACTCTTCCTCCGGCATCGCCAAAACAAATTCGCCACCCCGCAACAAGTCAATTTCCACCAAGTTAACCATTCCTTGAATGTACTCTGATTGTTTCTTGCGATAGGCGGCTCGACCTGCGGGCATGGTCTTGTTCACCGGACTCAACAATTCGATTACCGTAACGACGCGGTTTCCGCTACCTGAATCGATGATCTCCAATCGACGTTGGATCGGAGCTTCCATGGGCAAAGGGACTTCGAAGGGATCAGCAACCGCCACACTTGCCGGTTCCGACTCTAGCCCGTTTGTGTGGAAAGTCTGCTGTTCGACCACACTGATGTCTGGGTAAACGACGCGAGTTCGCTCGTCGTCGGTTTCGACTGCCAAACTGGCTTCAACGCGAGCAAGCAACTCGGCAGGCAATTGCTCGTTCAACTGCGTAGAGGCGTAGACCATGAAACGAGAATGCACGTCTTGCCAATGTCGTTCCAAAAACGGGTCCATGCCGGGAAATGGACTTTTCATTTAATGCTCACAGAGAACTACGATCTAGGGAGATTCCATGTACATTAGGCTTATTCTAGCCTGCAAAAGGGATTTGTTCGCAAAATGAATGGAATCACTTGCCGGTTTCCAAGAATAGGGGAAAGCTATCGAATCCTTGAAGCGTAGAAAAACGCGTGGTGCCCCGCATGGCCACCCGATTTTCGATCGTGTTAGAATGTGTTTCGAAAACGAAAATCAAACCACCCTCGGTTTTTGTCTTAGTTAGAGAGAATTCATGCAACTATCGGCCACGGCCATCGAAGTCACCGACCTGTCGAAAACCTACCGCGAAGGCTTGGTTTTCCGCAAAATCCACAACGCTCTCAGTCACGTATCCCTTTCGGTCAAACGAGGAGAAGTCTTCGGATTGCTTGGACCCAATGGAGCTGGAAAAACCACCCTTATCAAAGTGCTCTTAGGAATTTTGCATCCAAACCAAGGGTCAGCCACCGTGCTCGATTTGCCTGCTGGCAGCAAATCCGCGCGGCGCAAAATCGGTTATCTTCCTGAGAATCTTGTTTTCCCTCGGCACCATACTGGGCGAAGCGCCCTGTATTTTTACGGCCGTCTCAGCGAGATGAACGAGTCGAGCATCCGAGCTCGCGAAAATGAACTTTGGCGATTGGTCGGCTTACAAGGGCGCGAACACGAGCCTGTTCGACGCTATTCCAAAGGCATGCGACAACGGCTTGGACTAGCCCAAGCCATGTTGCACGATCCGGATCTGATGGTCTTTGACGAACCGACTGACGGCCTTGACCCAATGGGTCGACAAGAAATTCGCAGTGTTCTGGATCAATTAAAAGAACGCGGTAAAACGGTTTTTCTCAATAGCCACATTCTGCAAGAGGTCGAGTTGGTGTGCGATCGAGTTGCCATCATGGCTTTGGGGAAGCTTCGCGGGATCGGGACGATCGATGAGTTGATCGAGAACCATCCGCACGCAAGCAAGGCCACCGTCACCATTGAAGCCATTGGCAGCGTTAGCCAGATTCAAGAAGCAACTCGCGATTGCTCAACTCGGGATTTTTCCACCGTCCTGGATGGCATTGATTCAGCGGTGTCCGTGCAGCGGTTTGCAGTCGATGCCACCGAACAATCCAGTGTGGACCGCGTCGTCGATCGATTGCGCGCTGCTGAGATCAGCATCTACCGTATGCAGCGTTTTCGCCCAAGCCTAGAGCAAGTCTTTATGAGCATCGTTAGCGCTGCAACGACTCCTACGCCTACAACACAAAACTCCTTCAAATAACCCCAATGAAGCCTTATTTTGCTGTCCTTTACGACAGTTTTCAAGAATCCGTACGCTCCAAGGTACTCTGGATCTTGCTTTTGGCCTGGACATTGATCCTGGCTGCGTTGTTTCCACTGTCCATCTCTCAAGGAGAAAGCTACGCCTTCACCTTTGCGGACATAGAGAACCCAAGGGTGATTCTCGATAACCTCGCGGCTGCTTCCGCTGGAAAAGGTACCCGTGCTCAAAAAGCGGTCTACTCCAAACTGGATGAGGAATTCCAAGGAATCCTGGTGCAACGGCAAAACAACAAACGCAGGATTTTTACCGGCATGTTGACCACAGCCTTCAACAAGCTGCTTTCCAACAAAGAACTGTATGACAAAGAAGCGTGGCCAAGGGCTGACAGTAGTAAGGACCTAAAGCCGCTCATCGAGAAGGAAGACAAGACCGCATCCGAACTCGAGCGACTCAATCGCAATTTGATCGATAAGGCGTTTCCTGGATTGACTCGATCGGCATCGGGGCAAGCATCGTGGATCACTTATGGCGGCCTCAAATTGGGCGGGGCTCTCCCATTTACGGAACAGTTGATCAAACCCTTTATCGAGTCGGTGATTTTTCCTTTGGTGATGCGACTGGGGCTCGGAATTGCAGCCATGTTCATTGCGATCATCATCACGAGTCCCATGATCCCAGACATGTTTCAAACGGGCTCCTTGCACTTGTTGCTAAGCAAGCCTTTGTCTCGAAACTTGCTTTTCCTCACGAAATTCTTGGGTGGCTGTATCTTCGTCGCTTTCAACATAGTCTTCCTACTGATCGGTCTATACCTATATGCGGGCACACGACTAGGTATTTGGAACATCGGGATACTCTGGTGCATCCCTTTGTTTATTTTTGCGTTTATGATTTTCTATTCGGTGTCGGCCTTCGTAGGTTTGATTTGGAAGAATCCGATCATCTGTGTCGTCATTACGGCCTTGTTCTGGGGTGTTTGTTTTGGCGTTGGACTAATCCATTTTTATTTTGACTTCTTCCTCCACATTCAGCCGCAAACGCAGCGTATTTACTCGATCAATGACACTGTCATGTTAGCCACACAACAGGGTAGGATTCAATTCTGGGACGACTCATCTAAGACCTGGAAGACTGCGTACGGCGAGGTGGATGGCCAGAAAGTCATGGGGCCTGTTTGGCTTGAGAGCGAAAAGGCGATCTACTTTGGCCGGCCACGCTTCAATCCATTTGGAATCGGCGGTGGTCAAGGAGCAAAGCTTGAGTTTGCCAGAACGCCGGACCTTGCCGACGCGAACGATAAGACGTTTTCTTCGAAAATATGGGAGGATGGCCGCATGGACAGCGGCCCGGATCTTCCAGCCGAACCACTGCAAATCATCCCGTGGAAGGACACCTTTGCCGTTTTAGGTGAAAGCGGGTTCTACCGTTTCAATCCTGTGGGCGCTGCCCAAGCTCAAGAGCGGAAACCGCTGGCTGACATGGTAGGCCGTGCATTCTCAGGCGTGTTCGGCAACTCGACTGCGTCGTTGCCCTCAGAAGCGTTTGTGGAACTGGCTCCAAAAGACTGGAGACTCGCAAAGCCGATGGATGTTTCAGCCTCACCGACTTTCCAACACTTGCTCACCTACTCGCGAGGGAGGGTCTGCCGATGGAAGTCCGAACGGGAAACACTCGAACGCGAGACAGAGCTAGAGCTTGATATCCCACCCGACACAGTTGCGGCCATCGGTGCGAACGATAAAACTTGCGTCGTGTGCCCGAACGGCATGAAACCCTTTGTGATCGATGTTGAAACCATGCAAGTCCGCAAGCAAATAGACGAAATGGGCGAAGTTACGATCAAACAAATCGTTGCAGACAACAACGGCAACCTGGTCATGCTCTCGCCGGACGGTTCGGTTTGGCAATTCGATTCGTTAGCGGATAAAGTCTCGAAGCCTTCCCTCGTGGGGCAGGGGAAAGCGCATGCGATTCACCTCACCAAAGACGGATTGCTCTGGGTTGCGCATTCGGGCAAAAGAGCCGACCTTTGGAACCTGGCGGAAAAATCCACAATGAGGTCGCTTCGACCAGTCTCAAGTGTGGCTGAAATGATTTTCGGATACATCATCAGTCCGTTTTACGAAGTGAATCCAAAACCGGCCGCGGTCAACGAGACGATCGAGTATGTGCTCAAAAATCCAAAGAACAAAAGTTTAGCCGTCGACCGGAATGACTTGGACGCTCCAACCATACAATCCGATCCATGGAAACCGATTTGGACTAACTTTTTGTTCATCACCGTGATGTTGTCGATCAGCTGCTGGTACTTGTCTCGGCAGGATCTGTGAGTCCGAAACACGATATGTTGCATTGACTTCGGATTGAGCTTGGTCATCGACGTACAGTGGAACAAAATCACTCCGTAAATCCATTCCTGGAGTGGTTGGCTATTCCTGGAGTCGAAGCCAATTGTGAAATAGCTGACAACCGCAACTTCTTCGTGCTAAGTTTGGACTACAATTCCGAATAAGGAACTGTTTTCGGTTTTATGATACGTGGTGCAAAATGCGCAATAGTGTCTTCATCCTCGCGATTTCCGCCTTGGGTTATTTGCTAGGCGATTTGAAAGCCCAATCGCCACTGCCGAAAGCCAGCGGCATGTTCGGAGTCGGAATTCGTGATTCCGCGATGACGTTGACAGTTGAACAGAACGAGAAGGAAGTCAACGAAACAATCAAAAAAGAAATTGCAACGGCAAGCTTCAAAATTCTCAAGCAAGACGATCCATGGACTATGGACGGAGTCTTTCGTCGAACGACTAACTTCGAAGGCGGTCTGCTGGAAGAGGTCGATTACGCCTCCATGCGCTACGTGATCGCTTTCAACCGACTGCTGAGCGAACTGCCTCAGGCGTATCTGATGAAACCGACCGAGCGAAATCAAAAAGGATTCAGAAAACACTCAGCCGAAGTATTCACGCCCTTCAAACGTCGTCGAACCTACACAATCAACCCGGTGGAGGGTTGGGAGTTGCGCGTCGACGTAGGAGAGAAAAAGGCCGAAATCGGTTGTGTTTAATTGCTGCGAAGGTCGAGTAAGCGGGACGATGGGAGTTACTTTGTCGAGATCGAAACGAGCGCCGTAGCCGGGACATTGTCGCCGGAGCATCTCAAGCGATTGTATGACGTTGTTAAATCTCTTGAAGACCCATTGAGCGATTGGAACGCTATAGCTGTAAAACCAACTCTCTGGTTTCTTTGCTTGAACCTTTGCTTCGGTAACTTCGACTTTATCAGCAAGATCATAGAGCGGGCCACGGTTTCCTCCATAATGCCGCACTTCGATGACGTGCCCAATGACTCCCTCGCCGATCAAACGTTTGGCGGTGCGATGCGCCGGAACCCAAACGAGTGGCCAATTGATAGCAAGCTTTTTCCCGGATGCCTTGACGGCATCAATCATTCGATCCGATTCCGCGAGTGACACGGTCGATCCGGCGGTTCATCGCAAATCCCCACGATCTCAGCCCTTGGATGCTCAAAGGCGTATCGCAGCAAGTCACCCATGTGAAAGTGGTCGAAGTTAATACCGGCGATTTTCATGATTAATCCGAAAGAATTGGATACGTAGGGTCGTCTAGACAGAAATCGATACAGCCTATTTCTAACGGTTTGGCTGAGAGTCGCAAGGGACTTGAGCGACCGTTTCTACCCGTTTCAATGGACGACATCATCCGCGACGTCCAGAGAATGTCCCAATCTTTCAACAGCTTAACGCGGATGTCTCCCCCGTAGTACTGGTGAACATCTTTCAAGTTGCAGAACAAGGCATTCCTTCATTTCTCAAGGCTTGGGAAACGGACGCCAATTGGATGAAGCAGCAGCCTTGGTATATCTCGACGCAGTTGCATCAAGGCATTTCTGGTAGCACTGTTTTCATGAACTATGCAGTGTGGGAGTCCGTGGCGCATTTCCGAACCGCTTTCAATCATCCTCAATTCAAGAGTGCCTTGGAAAACTATCCGACTTCAGCCGTAGTGCGGTGCCTTGAGTAACCTGCCTCTTTTTCAATACGCGATAATCCCAGTAGTTTTGTTGTACCGACCTAACATCTGGGCCAATTGTCCTACAAGTCTCATTTCTTGGGATCGGGTAAGGACAATTGTCCATAACCGTTACGCAACAACCCACCCGCCTTGATGTCCGATCTTCTTAATCAGACCGGCTAATTCAGACCGCCGGACATGGTAGGCGGCATGCGATAAATTCTTCGTGCGAATGTGGGCGGCGAAATCAGCAAGGTGCAGTGGCTTACTCGAGTTTCTAACTAGCTCGCCCAGCTCTCTCCATATTCGCCTAGTGCCAAGGACCTCGTCGGGTATTGCGATCGATGGAATGCCAAAGGCCTCATGGAACCGAACCTCCCCGCTGTACGCTCGATATTCAACCTCACCGGTGCTTGCGGGATTGACGGATATTGAAATTGAACGAACGGTCTGATGAATGGCAATTTTGAGCTTTGCACGATCCGCCAAGTCGAGATTCTTCGATACATCAGCCAGTCTGCTCAAGATGCGAAGCGCTTCTGGTAGCGGTTCCAAATCGCGTCCATTCTTCTCAAGTGAGTCGGCAAGGACAAGCTCTTCTTCTCGCCATTGATCCAATAGTTTTGAAATGGCCATGAAATTCGCCTTGTCTGCCAATGCTAAATTCTCTGTTCCGCGTTCGATCTTGGATCGCAATTGAGCTAACCGCTTCTCGTCGCGGGTGAATTTCCCCTCCTCACCCTGCTTTGCCCGTATGATGGATTCGCGGATCTTCTTTTCCGCCTCGCTCCCAAGTAGTTTCTCACGAATTGCCTCGATGACAAACCGATCGAGTTTCTCCACGTGAATCACTGGTCGAGGGCATCCCGCGACGTATCCGTGGACCCCAGGTACCGCGCCGCACTGGTAGTATCGTTCTTCCACCGACCTACGAATCTTTCGGACGCCGTGCATCCGTTGGCCGCAATGCGAACAGCGGATCAGGCCACTAAGTAGGTATCTGGTTGCCGGACGATATGACCGTTTTGATCTGCGATCGTCCAAGATTCCCTGAACGCGACTGAAAAGCTTCGCTGAAATAATCGCTTCATGAGCATTTTCGATCTCGATGACTCCGTCTTCGGCGACTCGGGAGAACTTTCCTCGGGCGTAGTGACCGACTCGAAGCGTTCCGGCATAAACGGGATTTCGCAAAAGCGTATTGATTGTCTGAAATGTAAACTTGCCACCGCACACGGTCTTTAGATTTCGATTATTGAACTCTAGAACGATTTTCTGAACACTTGTACCCAATGTGGTTTCCTTAAATGCCCATCGAACGGCCTCAACCGCAGCCGATTCATCTGTCGGAACTAGCTTGCTTCGCCATGTAACATGCTTTCGGAATCTCTCTTGATAGTTAATGCGACGGACCAGCTTACCCTTCTCGTCGTACAGTTCACGATCATATGCAAACACCCGGCCACCAATTCGCTGACCCTGCTGGACCTTGAGTCGTTGGCCGCTAGCGACTCGGTGTGCCAGTTTGATCGACTCGTCTCTGGCTCCGTACTGGTCGACGATCGCGGTAATCACTCCACCGAGATTATCGAAATTGAGTTCGCCGCGTTGGCAGGTAACTATAGCTACCCCGGCATCCCGAAATTTACGCCAATGCTGCATACAGTCAAAGATGTCTTCTCGCGACATTCGACTCTGATCAGAAAGTAAGACCGCTGAGAATGTTTTAGACTTGGCATCCACAAGCAGCTTTTGGAATTCCTTTCGCTTACTGGATTCCGTACCCGTCTGTCCGTGGTCTTCGTACCATTTGATGATCTTGAAATTACTCTGTACAGCCATCGCTTCGATATCTCGGCGTTGTCGCTCGGGGCTATCTTGCTGCTGGTCTGTACTCATGCGGATGTAGCCAACAGCCGGCTTCAATTTACTATTCATAGATTCAGTTCCTTTCAAAAGTTGTTTAGAGACCACGCGTCGACATTACGGCGTACTTGCCACCGCGTGGCGCACGCTTGTTAGCACCATGCCAGTTCTCGATCTGGCGTAGCAATTCACACTTGGCTTCGATCTCGGCTTCGGTTGGCTCGTACTCGAGTACTCCGTTCCTGGCTCGACGCCAATTGCCGCAATCGATCCATTTGCCTTCCGCGTCCCATTGCCGTACCAGCGGTTCTAGTTCTCGTTGTTCGTATATCGTTCGTCTCCGTATTTGGGTGTCGTTTTGCCGGCGGACATTCCACCGGCGTGTGACACAGGAGCCAGCGTATGGACGAGATTGCAAGGTTATTTGGACGAATTCTGGAAGGTTCCGAATAACGCCTAGGATGGCGCAGAAACACGCCGGATGTTGCTGACGAAAACTGTACAACAACCCAATAATGCCGCGCCGTGTGCGATCGTGTGCGATCAAGCGAAAAGCGTGCAGGCTTCGAGCAGCACCGGGTTGAATCTAAAACACTTCGGAGGTTTGATCTGTGTTTGTCTTAGCACAAGGCAGCACGTCGCGTGTATTGCTATCCAACAAAAACAGAGTGGAACCATACTTGTCGTACAACAAGTGCAGTAGCCTACTGATTTGTTGAGCCAAGTGACTTAGTAGAAGTATATGCTTACTTTGATGAAGTGGCTGGAGGAAGATGCCATCCAGCGGGAGAGAGTAATTCGAACTAGTAGGGCTTGTGCGATATGCGCGAAGATGTCGATGAGTGGTGCGTTGAGTGTCTATCGGCGGCAACCGATCCAACGTTCGAATTGTCGCTATCCACAGCATGATCGGGTTTACGTGTATCCGCTTTTGGCAAGGTTTTTCCCTGTGACTACGTAACCAATTTGTCGGAGGGAATCGATATATCCACAAAGTTGGCCGATCCGTATTTCCAGGTCGCGAAAGTCTACTCCTCCACAACCCATTCTGCTGCAGGAGTACGACGCTTTCACAGTTGCTAAGGTAGCCATGCATCCTGCCCAATTCGGGAATCTAGCAGCTAGGCACAAACTTGTGGAAATGGCAGAAGCTTGTCGGAAGGTAGCGAAATAATTCAAATTGGATTGCCCGAATCCCGCCTAAGTCCAACCTGTGGAAGTGGCAGACACTGGCTACTGCTAGGGTCGCTGCCGCAGGAGTACGACGCTTCCACAGTTGATGGGCTAGGCGTTCCTTGAATTTAACTAGCAGCGCCAGTGACCGGCAAGTGACCGCCAAGTGACTAACTGCTTTGGATTCGATCGATGATTCTCAATGCGTCGGCAATTAATGCATCAGCGTCCGCTGCTGGAATCTGCTTTCCTCGCTGTGCATTGACCGCACTGATGAAGGCCTTGAGAGCATTGATCGTCGCGACATCGTTATTCTGGCTCTTGTTTTGGAATGCTTTCAGAGCTGCATCTAACTTTGAGGCGAGACTGTTCGCAATACCGCGCTGAAGGTTTAAGCTGGAGACCCGCTCGATCAGGGAGACGATAAGCTCAACGGGCGTGCGCGTGGCGCGAATTGCTAAACTTAGGGTTCCCGCCGCGATGGCTACGAAATTGTTCCCGGCTGGGACGTCTGTCTGGCCGTAATAATTGCTTCCCCAGGCGACGAGCGAACCGTCCGCCCGTAACGCCAAACTGTGGCCTTGGCTTCCGGCCGCGATGGCCACAAAATCGTTCCCGGCTGGGACGTTCGTCTCGCCGTCGAAATTGCTCCCCCAGGCGACGAGTGAACCGTCCGCCCGCAGGGCCAGACTGTGGGAGCCCCCCGCTGCGACGGCCACAAGATCGTTCTCGGCGGGGACGTTCGCTTGGCCATACAAATTATTTCCCCATGCGACAAGTGAACCGTCTTCGCGGAAGGCCAAACTGTGGTTAGTGCCCGCCGCGATGGCCACGAAATCGTTCCCTACAGGGACGACAGTCTGTCCACTTGCGTTATACCCCCAAGCAGCGAGCGATCCATTGGCTCGCAAAGCTAAACCGTGGAAGCCTCCCGCCGCGATTGCAACAAAGTCGTACCCCGCAGGCACATTGGACTCGCCGTCGAAATTGGTTCCCCATGCGACAAGGGAGCCATCCTTCCGCAATGCTAAATTGTTGCCGTTTCCGGCATCAATGGCCACAAAATCGTTCCCGGCGGGGACGTCGGTCTGGCCGTATTCATTGTTTCCCCAGGCGACAATTGAGCCGTTCGCTCGCAACGCTACACTGTGGAGTTCTCCCTCCGCGATAGCGACGAAATCATTCCCAGCAGGAACGTCGGTCCCTTGAAAATAGTCGACTCCCCAGGCGACGAGCGAGCCTGGTTTGGGGGACTGCGCGTACGCGATTTGTTGGTTCGCCCCGGTCAATAGCGCCAGCGTTGCCAGCAGGCAAACCCCGGCCAGGGATCTCGAAAGACGTGATGTTGTGCTTATCATGGTATTCTCTTTATCCTTAGTAGCGGTCTGCGCTGAAGTAAAAACGCTCCCGACGCGCAGACCAAGCGCTGGGAAGATGCGGGGGCCGGTGATGAGGTTGCTTGCGGCATGACCTCACCGGCCGCTTTTAGGAAACTGACAAAGTTCCGCTGATTCTCGGTTCCTATTTGTCGAGATGGGCGAACCAATCATGGAGCGAGAGTACGCGATCCCGACTCGATATTTTCCCGAGTCCAGACTTGCTAGTGGTGGATTTCTGCACGGGGCTAGAGACGTTCGTCAGGGCTGCAACAGTTGGTGTGACGTTGCCCCCTGGGGACGATTTGATTGCCGCATTGCCGGTTTGCACTGCGTTCGCCGAATTCTTCTGGAGATTGGTTGATGTCAGATCCTCCTTCTGCAAGAGTGTTAGCGCAGTGTCCGTCGCCCTAGCGGTCGAGCTTGCGGCACTTGATATCATAGGCGCGGGCGCGAGTGCCACGATGGCACCGGAGAACCGCATTAGCAGCGGTCGGGTATTGTCAATAGTCTCGGGGCCATTTGCCCTACCGGCGACGATGATGGTGCCATCGGATTGAAGGGCGACGGCATATCCCCGCAAGGATTGACCCGGAGTGGAAGAAAACGTCGTCTTGAAACCGCCCGGAGCGAACGACGAGTCCGGTGTCCCGTCCAGGTTGAAGCGCGCGACCAACGCACCCGCTCTACTGGCGGCCCACACACCGCCTGCCACCACGATCTTCCCATCCGGCTGAATGACCACGCCTCTGGCAACCTCGCTCGTGACCGACGTCGTGCCGTCGATGTCGAGTCGCACGTAGCCGCTGCCGCCGCCGAAACCGTTGTCCAGCGTGCCGTTTGAATTGAACCGGGCGACGAGCATGTCATCATTACCATCCACTCCCGTGGAGTAACCCGCGACGATGATCTTTCCGTCGGACTGTAACGAGACTTCGTTGCCAACCGTAGTGCTGAATCCCGATGGCAAGAAAACGTTGTAACCCGTGGCATTGAACGACGTGTCCAGGTTTCCGCTGGCGGTGTAGCGCGCTACGACCAACCTGCTGCTGGTTCCATTGCCGACGTTTAACGAACCGACGGCTACAATCTTATCGTCCGGCTGGACGGCTAGTCCCCCAAACCCGTTTGCGGGAAACCCGAATGTGGTAAGACTGTACCCGACGGATTGATTCTTGCTAAGCTGGCCAAAACCGCCTGCGCCGCTATCGATGGAGCCGTCCGTCTTGAAACGGGCCACGACCGATTTGTTATCGCCGGAAAACGGGTCAAAGACTCCTGCCACCACGACTTTGCCGTTCGACTGTAGGCCAACTGCGTACGCTTCCTCGTTACTACGTGATTCGATGCCGAAATTGGTCCAGCCATCGCCACTAAAGGTGCTGTCGAGCGAGCCGTCCGTGTTGAAACGGGCCACACCAAGATCGTTCGATGAGTTGCCGCCACTACTGCTACGGATTGATCCTGCCACGACGGCCTTGCCGTCGGACTGGAGAGCGAGGCTATAGCCCGTCTCTTGAAGCGATCCTAACGCCGGGGTCGAGCGACCGCCGCTGCCGAAGGTCAAGTCCGGGTTACCTATGGAGTCATAGCGTGCGATGGCCAGGAGGCCCATATTTACTCCGAAGTCGTAGCTCAACCCGGCAGCAACGATTTTCTGGTCGCCCGGCTGAATTTTCACGGCTTCGTAACTACTGTTCCTGTAATTTTCCACAATGTAAGCACCGTCTTCGGGGCCGAACCCGGAGAGCGCCAGGCGGGCTTCGAGCCGCTCCAAATGCACCCTGGCCAGTGACGGCCTGGGCAAAGTGCTCCTGCGACTCCTTCGTCGCCATTGATTGACTTCCAATTGAGTTTTCCAGTTCAAAAGCCGATTGCGTAGTGTCATATAAAGGTCTCCAAGATTTGAAATTCGAAACAGGTCTGCGATAAAATAGTGACGTCATCGCTCCTAGCGCGCAGACCAAACGCTGGGAAGATGCGGGGCCGGTGAGGAAGTTGCTTGCGGCATGACCTCACCGGCCGCTTTTGTCTTGTTTGGCAATGCCCTTCAATGGGCTTCACTCCTTTGTCGTCTCAGCGGGCTCCGCTGATTTCGTCACAGGAAGCTTCTTGCGCCACTTGGCGGCCTTGTCCTTTTCGCTCGTCGCTTCGAAGAACTGCACCAGCCGCTCGATGGCTTCGGTAAGCCGGACTTTGCCTTGTGGAGGAATCTTCTCATCGCGCTGCTTCATCCCCTCGTAGCCGTCCAGCAGCTGCGGTTCGGCCTCGGCGTAGTTCTTCTGGCCTAGTAGACTGGCACCGAGCAGGGACTTCGTATTGAACGACTTCCAGTCGTCCGGCTCTTTCTGCTCGCGGATCTTCAGGCACTCGCGCAGCAGCGAATCGCTGTCGGCGTACTTATGCTGTTTGAGCAAATTCAGGCCGAGAGAAGCCAGCGCGCTGGCTGCCTGCAGCGACGCATCCCCGTTACGCTCGCGGGCCGTCTCGAGTGCCTCACGGTAGAGCCGCTCGGCGTTGGTGAACTGGCCCTGTCCTTCATACAGCGTCGCTAGGTTGCTCATGGTTTTGAGGGTGTTGGGGTGCTCCTCCCCCAGGACACGGCGGCAGGCTTCCAAGGTTTTGAGAAAGAACGGCTCGGCCTTAGGGAGCTGGCCCTGGGCCTGGTACAGCATCCCAAGGTTGTTCATTGATGCGAGCGTGTCGGGGTGCTCCTCCCCCAGGACGCGGCGGCGGACTTCCAGCGCATCCACTAAGATCGGCTCCGACTTGGAAAGTTGCCCCTGACCCCAGTACAGCCCCGCCAGGTTGTTCATAGACTGGAGCGTGTTGGGGTGCTCCTCCCCCAGGACACGGCGGCGGACTTCCAGCGCCTCAACGAAAAGCGGCTCGGCCTTGACGAATTGGCCCTGCGCCTGGTACAGCAACGCCAAGCTGTTCATGGAGCTGAGCGTGTCGGGGTGCTCTTCCCCCAGGACATGGCGGCAGACTTCCAGGGTTTTGAGTAAGAGCGGCTCGGCCTTGGAGAATTGGTCCTGGGCTTTGTACAGCAATCCAAGGTTGTTCGTGGAGTCGAGCGTGCGGGGATGCTCGTCCCCCAGGACGCGGCGGCGGAGTTCCAGTGCATCGACAAAGAGCGGCTCGGCCTTTGCGAACTGGGCTTGGTCCTGGTACAGACTCGCCAGGTTGTTCATAGATGCGAGCGTGTCGGGGTGCTCCTCCCCCAGGAAGCGGCGGCGGAGTTCCAGTGCATTGACGTAGAACGGCTCGGCCTTGGAGTACTGGACTTGGGCCTGGTACAGCATTCCAAGATTGTTCATGGAGTCGAACGTGTCTTGGTGTTCATCCCCCAGGAGGCGGCGGCGGACTTCCAGCGTATCGACGAAAAGCGGCTCTGCCTTGGCGAACTGGCCCTGGGCCTGGTACAGCAACGCCAGGAAATTCATGTAGCTGAGCGTCTTGAGGTGCTCCTCCCCCATGACGCGGCGGCTTATTTCCAGCGCCTTCACGAAAAGCGGCTCGGCCTTGGCGAGCTGGCCCTGGTCCTGGTACAACGCCGCCAGGCTGTTCGTAGAGCCGAGCGTGTCGGGGTGTTCCTCCCCAAGTACGCGGCGGCGGATTTCCCAAGCGCGTTCTAGGTGCGGCTGCGCGGCCGGATAATCGCCCAGGGCGTGATAGGTATCGCCGATGGTCTGCAGAATCGCCGCCTCGATCCGCGGCTGCTGGTCGAACTTGCCAGCGATGCGGGCGGCCGCACGCCCCAGCACTTCTTCCACGGTCACTTTCCTGGAACGGGCGTTCTTGTCTGGCGCCGCCTCGGCCAGCAGGTCGTTCTGGAGGAAGTCGTTGACCGCTTGGGCGATGGCGGCTTCTTCCTTCGCCTGCGTCTCGGCAGCGGTCGCGCGCTCCTTCTCCTTGGTGACCTCGAGCAGGCGGTCGGTGGCTAGCTTTTCCGCGGTCTGGGCCCGGTCGCGCTGGGTTTCGGCGACCTGCCGCTGCTCGGCTTCTGCTGTGCCGGCAAGGGTAGCCGCGCGTTCCGCTTGCAACGCCCAAACCAGCCCGATGGACGTGCCCATTGTTCCCAGCAACAATAGCGCGGCCAGCGCCAAACTGACTCCCACTGGTCCTTTGTTTCGCCGCACGAACTTCCGCAGACGATAGCGCGCCGAAGGCGGGCACGCCTGCACCGGTTCGTCGTTCAGGTAGCGTTGAACGTCGTCGGAGAAGCCGTTGGCCGATTCGTAGCGGCGGTTGCGGTCTTTTTCCAGGGCCTTCATCACGATCCAGTCGAGTTCGCCACGAAGCTGCTGGCTAAGTTTGTGAGGCTCCGCTCTGCGGGAATCAGAAACTGTCGATAAAGCCCGCGCCTCCAGAGTGCTGATTCTCGCACTGGGGCGTGGCGGATCGACTTCGCAAATCAACCTCCGCATCTCGTCAAAGCCTGCTTTGCGTAGAGTCTCGCTTTCGAAAGGGGTGTGGCCGGTGAGGATTTCGTAGAGTAAAACCCCCAACGAATAGATATCGCTGCGAGTGTCGACATCGATACTGCTCAGGCCAGCTTGCTCAGGGCTCATGTACAGCGGCGTGCCGATCATCTGACTGATGCCGGTGTGAAGCGTCTTTTCCGTCAACTGCTGACCAATCGCTTTGGCCACGCCAAAGTCAATCACTTTGGGAACGGGTTTGACGTCGTGAATCTCGACCAACACATTGTTGGGTTTGATGTCGCGATGAATCAGACCTTTTTGATGGGCGTGTTGAACCGCCTGGCAGACTGTGATAAACAACTGCAGCCGCTCAGGGGTATCGAGCTTTTGTTGATCGCAGAATTCGGTAATGGGAGTTCCCTTGACCAGTTCCATTGCGAAATAAGGCCGACCTGCGGTAGTCGTTCCGGCATCCAGAACTTTGGCGATATTGGGATGATTCATCATGGCCAACGCCTGACGCTCGGCTTCAAAGCGGGCCACGACTTGGTGCGAATCCATACCTGGCTTGATCAGTTTCAAGGCCACTTTACGACGTACGGGCTCCTTTTGTTCGGCAACGTAGACCGTGCCCATGCCCCCTTCGCCGATTTGCTCGAGGAGTTTGTAGGGGCCGATTTCGGTGCCAATGGCTTCGGTGCGAGGCTGGTCGATTGTGGCACTCAATCCGGGAGGTGCAATATCCAAGAAAAAACTGTCGTCGTTTTGATGATCGGTGAGTAACTCTTCAACCGATTGCCGCAATTCAGAGTCATTACCACATACATCGTTAAGGTAGGCAATGCGTGCTTGGGTAGATTCCTTTTGAAGGGCTTCGATGAATATCTCTCGCTGTTTCATGGTCAAACGCTCGGTATAGGGATGTGTGTCTACTTAACAGTGCGAAAAAATCGCCCAATCGCGCAAAAAGAAATCTAAATTTTCTGGTTAGATAATGCGCAAAGCCTATTCGCCGGCCATTCGTCGTCTAAGCCACGACCTTGCAAACGCCCAGATGAAGTCGGCTTTCCGCGGTGAAACACCAAGAACTTTGGCTGATTGCTCGACGGTGAGTCCCGCAAAATAACGAAGCTTTACCAATTCAGCAGCGGTCTGGTCTTCGGCTGAAAGTGCATTTAGCGCATCGTCTAAGGCGAGCAGGTTGTTACATTCTTCGGGAGCCACAAGCTCGGCTGATACAACATCGTGACGGTTCAGTTCACCGCCGTATTTGGCACTCTTTCTACGACGGGCGTTTTCGACTAGGATCCGCCGCATTGCTTCCGCCGCCGCACCAAAAAAATGTCCACGGCTGTTCCAATGCTGTGTCTGTTGGCTATCAACCATCCGCACATATACTTCATGCACGAGCGCTGTAGCCTGCAGCGTCTGCCCAGGCTTTTCTTGAGCTAGTCGGACAGCAGCCAACTTTCGCAATTCCTCATAAACTAGAGGCAGTAGCTGCTCAGCTGCTTTCGGATCTCCCGATTCGATTTGCGATAGGATTTGGGTAACGTCGGACATAGGAGTTTTTCAAATTGAGAGGCCGGATCGCTGCAATTGTAGATGGCCACTACCGTTTTTCCTATCTCGGACTGGAAAACTGTCGACTCAAATCCGAATGTCACTAGTCAACGTCCAAGAGCCGTCGGGTTCGCCACTCCCGACGGCTCCAACTAAATCCAACCGAATTATCAAAGATCAAAAACATCCGTCTAACTGCCAACGCTACCAAGCCCGCATCTGTTTCTCGATCTGATCGCGCCGGCTCTGAATGTCCTTATTGGATCGCTCCAGCGCCTTGATCTCGCCCCGCAATTCCTCGGCTCGTTTGTTGAACGCCACCGCCTGTGCACGACCGCGATCGATGTCCGCCCGAGACATTTCGTCATTGGATCTTAGAGCTGCGTTCTGCGCCTTGCGTTCGACCAAGGAAATCTCAGACACCAACTCTCGATGCTTGGCAACGTTCTCGTTTGCCTGATCATTTGTCAGATCCAACTGCTTCCAAAGTTCTGGATCTCCGCAACCATCGAATAGCTCCTGGTTGGCTTTCATGGCCTCAGTCTGAGTCGATCGAATGTCTTGGAGCCGGAAGCTCAACGGATTGGTAATCTCGGAATGCTGGCGTTCAGCTTCCTCCAATTCAGTGTTTGCATCCGCGATTTGATGCTGTACTTGGTCATATTCCTTCTCTAGCTTCGGAATCGTTGCAACCAAAGCCTTCAGCGACGTCCGGCGTTCCTGCCGCTCGACATCTCGCTTCAGGTCTTCGATGGACATGTCATTCTCGGCTAGGATCCTTTCCACATCCGCCGGACTAGGTTCGCCGCCCGACGCAATGTCGACCACGATCGACCGATAGCTAAGAACCTTCTGCTGTTGCTTTTGCGTTTGCAACCCAACAATCTTTTCAAAGAACTTTGTCACGCTCATGGTCCTACTCCATTCACACTCGAGGGTTGACGTTCATAATGTTGAACGTCGGAATTCCAGACTTCTAAAAAACGACTTGGTAACTCGACTGAAGGCAGATCCCTCAATCGATTATTGATTTGTTGGCTCGGCTCATCCTCCAGCGCGTCCTGGTAGCAAGACGCATGCGAGAGCCGATGACGATGGCCAGCGAAGATTGCCGCGGGATTGGTATCGAAGCCGGCCAGATTCGTCCGATGAGCCAGATGGACTACAAGCCGCAAGAAGCTCGGTCCATGGCCGGCGTAGGGGGGCAGCTCCGATCTAGGCGACTGTCGGGTCGCATTAGCCACCACCAGCGACTCAAACTGGATCTTTTCTACTGGCTCATCCCAGCGCTCATCGCAGAATACCGCGCGGTCGAGAATATGAGCCAGCTCGTGAAGAACAACGGCACGCGTCGCATACTCCAAATCCTCGGAATCAAAATCCTCAGCCAGTGAGATGTCATTGATCACGGCGCAGGGTCCGAATCCAAGCCAGGGATCGATGTACGCGCGATAGTACAAGGCAGCCGACGGCAGAGTGTAGCCGTAGCACCTGTCCGCATTCCCGAATTCAGCCCGAATCAACGACTGCCGAACTAGGTACAGCGGAAAGCCTTCTAAATCGCTTCCAGCAACGACTTGGCAGAGCCGGGTCGCATTAGCCAGAACATCGGCCATGTTGACGCACTGGTGGCCTTCTGCCGCGTTCTGAAGCGTATCTTGGCCAACCTCACGCATTCGACACCTCTCGGACAGCAAAACAAACCCTCTCCATAATGGCTGCTTCTCCGTTAGGCCTACGATTAGATATTCTTCTTCCGGAGTACCTATTGATGATGCCTGCGATAGGGTATGGACAATTGTCCTTACCTTTTCCGAGCGTCAACAACCTCTGGGACAATTGACCCACAAGTTGGATTCTCCATACGCGTTGGCTGACATCCAAAAGCGTCTTGATCGATTCGAATACGAGTTTGATCGCTTTAGTTTTCAAGTACTGTTCCGAACAAACTTCACGCATCCAAATCAGTCTCATGTTTAGCATCCTAAAATTGAATTATTCTGACCCGTATTCAGTCGCTTTGCGTGCGCGCACCTAGTAACCCAGCCCCAGGACGTGCGTGAGCGCACTGTGCCTGGGGGTACTAGGGGGTGTGCGCGCACACACACACAGACACAAAAAATCATATTTCCGAACCAATTAAAGTAGGCTGCGGAATGGTCGCGAACTTGACCGGTCGGTTGCCACCAAACGTCCAGCGATGGATCAACCCAGCGCCCTCGGTAAGCTGGATCATGTCGCGAGCCATGCGTTGGGTAATACCCTTCTCCCTGGCCGCAGCGATAATTGCTTTCATGGTCGTTGGCTCGATGCTAACGAACGACTCGACGAAGCTAACTTGCGTCCACTTGGGCGCATCCGGTTGCTGCTCTTCCTTAGGTTTAGGCTTCCTCCGTGGTCGCTCTGGTCGTAGGTCGGCTGAGTCGAGAGAATCATCGATATTCCAGACCGGAAATGACCAGCGAAGGCACATCGGCTCGATAGCGTGCCATGAACGAACCGCGGCATCTACCGCTACGCATTCATCTTCTTCGTGTTGGCGTAAGATCAAATGCGTATCAGCAGCTCTGGCTTGACTTCCAGCGCCTGCGCCGACATCGGTTACCGACTTACCTGACTGATTTCCTTTGCTTGCGTGATGGACTAGAACGAACGAGCAATTTAGCATCGCGGCATACCAATCAAGCCGGTTGTAGATGTCTGTCATGTTGGCGTTGCTATTTTCATCGCTATCCTTCGGCAGAAAACGATAGAACGCGTCCAAGATTATGATTTTAAAGAAGCCCTTAGGCAGGGATTCAAAATACGACTGCAAGGAAAGAATGTCTTGCAGCCGTCCACGAAGGTTGTCAACAAATAGATTGTTGGCGATTTCTTTCAAGTTGATGCCACGGGCGTCGGCTACCTTGGGAATTCGATTGGCGGACGTCTCGGGATGGAGTTCGTTGTCGAGGATTAATACATTGCCGGCAACGGTATCGAAGTGATCGAGCCACTTACGTCCAGTGGAAACCGCCAATGCGAGATCGGTAACGAGCCAAGACTTGCCGTACTTTGGCGGTGCTATGACGTTCATGGTTTCGCCAGTACGTAATAGGCCGTTAATCACCGTCGGTCGAAGCTCGGGATTGTCACGTAGCAACTGGCCAACGCTTAATAGCGACAGCTGGACCTTTGGTGTCTGCTTGAACGCTGAACCACGTTTGACTTTCTTCTCGGCGCTTCGTAGTCGCTTGGCGATTGCTCCGTTGGACCAGGCTGTCGGAAACGGTTGTTCGTTCGCATACTTGCGAACAACTCGAATCGCATCGCTGTCGCCGAGATCAAATTCCACGCATCGGCAGCAAGCGGAAAATAGCCGATGCGAGCCATCGCCGTTATCGGTAAGCTGCATGGCTAGAATCGCTTTGTAGCAAGCCCGCATTCGCTCGAGCGACTCTTGTTTAACTTCGGTCGGGGCTGGCTTTTCAACAGGCGGAGTAGGCGCCGGAGGATTGCGTTTGTCTGGCCATAGCTTCGCGCACAACGCGTCCAGTGCCGATTGGCGGCTAGCAACGCCGGTTGGCGACGAGACTAGCCGTTGGCCCGTTATTGTAAAGCACCGAGCCTCATCGTAGATTTCTATTTGCCCGTTTCCGATCGGTCCAAGCCCATTCACAATGCAGCCGGCCGATTGCGGTTTCTTGCCTACAAAGATTAGCTTAACGCCTCTACCCGATGGCGACACCTCACAATAGGAATCAAAAGTCTCGACAATGTCCAGGCCCCAAATGAATTCGCCATCATCATCAAGACAATCATCGAGATCGACGCCGGCAAATGCATCCCACTTGCTGAACGCAAAAGCGACGCCGTCAAGCGATGGAGTCTTTTGGTATGTCGCCAGTGCCTTTTCGAAGCTGCACCAACTCGCTGGATCGACCACGTTGGCTGCCTTCAGCGACTTGGCATCGATCGGTAATTTAGTCTCTATACCTTTGCGAACAACATACTTCCAACAGACCCACTGCTGTGTGTGAGTAAGACATGCTGGTATGTTGGCTACTTCGATTTCACGTTTGCTACGCATTAACGACGACCTCCCTGTACGAACCGACTGAAGCTAGAAAATAGACTAAGGTCTTTCGACCGGAATCCAGGCGCGCTCGCTAACGCGTCGGACTAGATTGATCCTTTCGGATCGCTGCATTGCACAAACAATGGCGCTTTGAGAGACGCCATAGATCATTGCGATATCCCTGGCTGTGACCGGACTTCGGCCGTTGTACATGCCTCGTACCTTGCATGCGAGATGCACCGCACATGGGATTGGAATGTTTAGATCTGCGTCGCAGGTGAAGTAGAACGACATGGCGAGTCTCCTTTCGTACCTAGCGTGGGCGACTTAGAATGGGTTTCGTTATCGATAAGCTTTTCGATAACGTCAACGTATACAATCGCCCAGGCGTCAATCGCATCCTCTGGGAACGCGATAGCGATGGGTTGATTGTCTTGAACCTGATCCATGTGATCATTCCTCCTTGAAAATGTGGCAGGTTGGTTGAGGCAGGCCGTCGCCCCACCTCTTCACGCGTCTTACAGTGCCGAATCTTTGTGTTGGTCCATAGGTCAGCAGACCTCTGAATATTTGAATCCACTGGATAGCGACGAATTTCGAAAGATGAGTTGAAGGTCAATTGCTCCGCCATTGTGCAAGCGTCCGCTTCCGTTCGACAGACAAGCTTCTGCGATTTCCACATGGTTGTGCCTAGCTGCTAGCTTTCCAGTTTCGGCTGGATGAATCGGTTGCTATCGTAAGATCAGTTGAGTGAAACAATCTCCATTTTTATCGAGTAGCGATATGATAGAAACGCCGGCGAAGCCTTTAGGAACCCTTGCAATGGTGCAACTGCTCGTTGCGGTCCCATTGATCATGGCCGCCGGTTGGGGAATTCGCGGCTCGTTTGGGCATTCGCGAGGGGCAGCGATGCCGGGCGCCATGCTCGGACTATGTCTCGCGGTGTTGAGCATGCGTGCGGATTGGTGGAAGCGAGGCGCAATCTTAGGCTTCCTTGGTGCGATTGGATGGGGATTTGCTGGTACGGCGAGCTACGGGCTACTTATCGGTTACAGTCAAGGTGGTTCGTGGCTGAACAGTGCATATGGTTATTTTGGGCTGTTTGTCGTCGGCGGATTGTACTGTGGGATAGGAGGTGCTCTGTTGGCAATGGGACTCACTGCGTCTCGATCGCTGCTAGACCAATTTCTATGGCCGTTGATCCTTACTTATTGCACTTGGTTGCTTCTCGATGGGATAGGTCTGAAAGCATGGAGTCTCGAAATCTTTGCAAAAGTTCCAGAGCGACCTCTTGAGACCCATTGGCTTTACGACACTTTGTGGTTGGATGCAGTGGCGACTTTGCTGCTGTCATTATTGTTGTGGATTTTTGTTCCTCCATGGCGACAAGCGACGGCCTTGATCGCTCTGCTATCGATCGCTTGGTTGGGAGGGATGTTTTTATTGATCGGGGCAATGGGATTGCGAATGAATCCATCCCGGGGAGACGCATGGGCTGGGTGTGTAGGCATGCAACTCGCATTCCTATTCTGGTATTGGACGCGGAGCAATCTCGCAGCGGTTATGCTGATATTTTACGGAACGTTGGCGGGTGGATTTGGTTTTGTGACTGGCGAGTTCATACAGGCCATTGGGAAAGCCAAGTGGGGACTAGGCAAAACGCAAACATTTTAGGGCTGAAGGCCCGTTTGTTTGTCAAATTGCTGGGCCTTCAGCCCTAACTAATTTCGTGTTTACCTGTCACCCAGGCCGTTGGCCTGGGCTAGGTAAATGGTTGGGCCTTTGGCCCGAAATACATCAAAACGCGCAACTTCAAAAAGCGTAAGCGAGGGACAATTTCGCAGGTCCCTCACTTACGTATCGGGTTATGATTGGTAGGTTTCACCTCGCCGCTCGCCTTAGCGAGAACGAAAGATTTCGCTCGTCAGCACTTCGACAACTAGATTGCGAAGACCGAAATCATCTTCTTTAACCCGTTGCATGATCTCCTCGATTTCCGATCGATCGTTATGCTCCATATGCCTTCCGGTAGCGTATGACAGCATCGTTTCGATCATGTGGCGGACAAAAAAATCACTGCGTGTTTCGGTTAACAATCGTTTGAACTCCGAAAAGTCCGCGTACTTCTCACCGGAAGGAAGCGTACCGGAAGGATCGACTTTGGGCGTCGGCTTGTCCCCCTTGGGCTTTCCGTATTGGTCACGAAAACGTCCGATGGGATCGAAGTGTTCCAGTGCAAAACCCATGGGATCGATCTTGCGATGGCACACGTTGCAGGTTGCGTCGGCTCTGTGTTTGTCAAGACGCTCCCGAATAGTGGTCGCGCCACTCACATCGGATTCAATTGCGGGGACTTCGTCGGGCGGGGGTGGTGGTGGCGTGCCCAACATGTTCTCCATGACCCAAACGCCCCGAGTTACAGGGGATGTGTCCACTCCGTTAGCACTCGCGGTTAACACTCCTGCCATTCCAAGCACACCACCGCGTTGACTTCGATCGGTCAATGGAGCTTTTTGAAATCCATCGGCCAATCGCAACGTGTCTTTCTGTGGCAACTTATAGAGCTTTGCCAGTTTCTTATCCACGAAGGTGTAGTCGGAGTCGATGAAGTCGGTCACCGGACCATTCAAATCCAGTAGATGGCGAAAAAAGTGCTTCGCTTCTTCTTTCATCGAAGTGGGTAAATCTTCGGCATAGTATTCATTTGCTGTTTGCCGAGGCGGAGGCAGAGAACCGATAACGCGCAGATTCAACCAACTATCAAGGAACCGTCGTACGAATTCGTCGGATCGAGGGTCTGCTAACATTCGGAGCACATGCTCCTTGAATAAGGCCGGTTCCGCGAGCTGTCCAACTGCGGCTGTCTGCATCAATGCATCGTCGGGCGAAATTCCCCAGAGCGTGTACGAAAGCCTGGACGCAAGATCATAAGGTCCCAGCTTCGGCTCTTCCTCAGGCGTACGTTCGCAAAGATAAAGAAAAGAAGGTGAGCATAGGATCATTTTGATTGCATCCAAAGCCGCTTGGCGTTCAGAGGCTCTTTCATCTATTCGCTTGCGATAGATCTTTTCAATGCGAGATCGATCTGGTTGTTGGATTGGCCGGCGGAAAGCCCGCTCCGAAAATGCACAAAGCTGTTCGATCGCATGCTCAGCTTGAAAACCCTTCTGTCCAAAGATTGCGATCTCTTCGGCCGTGCCGTTTGGCTCTGGCAATGGTCCCCGAATCTTGACTTCATCGATCCGGATATGGGGCAATGCACCATCCGTCAGCAACTTGGCACGGCTCACGCCTGGGTCTTTCTCGACTTTCAGTTCCTCTTTGTATTTCTTATTGGTTTCGAGGACCGAAGCTCGCGACTCATAGGGTCCATTTGGAAAAATGAAACGGGGTGTCTGACCTTCTTCCAACCAAACTCGAAATGGGATCCACTCCGCTTCTTTGTCTGGAACAACTGCTTGTCCGAGAATAGGCTCGATGGATTGCGGATAATGAATGTGACCTCGCTTGATATCGCCTGGCACAACGGCTAGCTGAAACGGCTCAGAAAAGTCGATCCGAAAGATCTTGGGATCATAGTGCGTGTCGCGATGCATGGCTTGAGCATGCACTTCGATATCGTAGAGCCCTGACACGGGGACCCCCTGAAGAAAATCTTCGATGTGGCCATATCCACCTTGCCGCGTATCGGTGTTGGGTTGTTCGTAAAGACAAAGGTAGCGGTAATTGAAGACGGATTTGTGAGGCCCCGAGAGCTCTTCGTATTGCACAAAGTGGCCTTGGAAGTGCCAATCTTTAGGCGGTGTCTCGGGTTTGTTCAGTCGAAGTTCGACTAGACGATTGGCAGCGCGAAAGTACTGATCCAGCAACACGCCCGAAGTGATCATTTCGGAACCGATTCGATCTATGTTTCGGCTGGCGGTCTCAGACGGAAACTCGGTCGTCAGCCCCAAAGTATCGACGCGACGCGAAAAGAGAGTGGCTAACGTGTTTTCGTATTCCCGATTGGTCAGCCGACGCATCACCGTTCTGCCACCCGTGCTCTGAAGGCGACTCCGCGCGTCTCGCATGTCTGCACGAAGAAACTCTACGATCGCAACGCGTTCCTCCGCCGTTGGCTGATCCGACTCAGGAGGTGGCATCTGCCGCAAGGTGAGTTGATCGACGATCTCATCGGCAGTAATGAGATGTGCTTCCGAATCAAGCGGCAACCGCAACGAGTCGAATTCTCGTTCCCCCTGCGCATCTTGTGGATTGTGACAATCGATGCAATATGCCTTCAAGAACTTGGAAAGCGTCTCCGTCCGCTCTTCGCATGCAGCAAAGGAGCCCATCGATGCCAGCCACAGAAAGGTCGTAGTCGCAATCAATATCTTCGAGTAAAGCAGCATGAGGCGTGCACCCAATGGTCGAAACCATGTTTTCATTCCAAGTGCGTTCCTATCAGGAGAATGGTGCGGTGCTGGTTCCGAACGAATTTGCCGGAATCCCGAACCGCTGAATGATGTCCAGGAACAAATTGCACAGTGGTACTCGCTCGGTCATGTGTTTGAACTCACCTCGTCCATAACCGCCTCCTGCCATGATGATTGGCAGGTCATCGTTGGTATGAGAATTGGCGTCGGCGATACCACTGCCAAACAAAACTGCCGTTGAATCCAATAGCGATCCATCTCCGTCGTGGATCTCTGCAAGGCGCATCAAGAATTTGCTGAAGTGCTCGATTTGATAATGTTCCAGTTTAATTAGGTCATCGATTGCCTGTTGATCATTGCCGTGGTGCGATAGACCGTGATAGGACTTGTCGATGCCTAAGTCTTGAGGCAAAAAGCTACCACCAATCTCAAGCGTTGCGACTCGCGTGGAGTCGGTCTGAAGGGCCAGTGCAATCATTTCGTAGAGCAATGGCAAATCATGAACCGTATTGCGATCTGCGGGCCGGTCCAGAGGAGCCTTGGGCTTCGGCTGATCGACCCACTGCGATTTCGCTTGGAGTCGCTTTTCTACGTCTCGAACCGAGGAGAGGTACTGATCGAGCTTGGCGCTATCTTCGCGGTTGATTTGACTCGACAAGGTTCTCGCTTCGTCGACCATCGAGTCTAGAATCGAAGCTTGCAGGCCGTTAGCAATCTTTTGCTTTTCACGCTGACCCAAGGAGTCCTCAACAAAGAGCTTTTCAAAAAGAGCACCGGGACCTGTAATAGGAGCAACGCGAATACCGGAACGAGTCCAGGCCAATTGACATCCACCATGAATGCCATCCTCGGACCCAACAGTGAGTGAAGCAAATCGGGTTTGACTACCAATCGCATCGGCAATGAATTGATCTACAGTAACGTTCCCATCGGGGCGATTTTTTGCCTCGTGATGCAGTACGCCAGACAAAAACGTGTGGACTGCAAAGTGTCCACCTTTCAATCCGTGATTGAGGCCGCGGTACAGCGTTATCCGATCGCGTACCGGTTCCAGAGGCTCCAATAGCTTCGTTGTTTCAAATTCTTTGCCAACGGCTTCGGGAAATAACTGCTTGCGTTGAAAGCCGAGTAGGTTGCCGATGGCTACAAAACGACGTGCGCTGACACCCGCACCGGGGGCGACATCGGCGACCGACCGCTTTCCGATGGCATCATCAGCCAGGGAGGGCAAAGCGGGGACGGCCAATGCTCCGGCAACAGACTTGAGCACAAATCGACGTCGAGAAAGGAACGGATGCATCATTGAGGCTCCAGGTGTAATCGTAGGTGGTGGATTCAGAACGAATCGAGTTGGCGGGAAAGGGCTAAGTGGCTAGTTCTGCCCACGGCTATTGTAGATCGTTTAGCCAAGAAAATCCAGACGAACGATGGCCAATACCTCTGCCGGATGCGTTCTGGACATAGCCGGGCTATCGCTTCCCACCCACAGGTCGACGTATCTGCAGCGCAATCGGTATCTCCGACAAGTCTATTTAAACCCTTTGGACGTTGGCGTTGGCTGCTGGCTGCGACGTAGCCGTAGCCAGCGAAAGGAAGCGCTCACAAGTTGGTTTCAATCGATGTGGACATTGGCTCCAGCCGGTTCGACTACGTCTGGGGGATCGGATAGACTACTGCGGCTAGCGGCCGGGAAGTGGGTTGAATGGAGTATTTTACCGTTTGCTCCGCTTTGCTACTGATGTACTGATGGGATCGTTCGCAATTTGTTGTTCTTCAAAGGCGCATCACATTCATGAAACGAATTCATCTGATTGAGATCCACGATCAGCATTGGTGCCCACGGCCCTTCGTTGGGGGTTCGTTGGGGGTCAGACCCGAATGGCACTTGTAGTTTGACGTAAGTCCTTCATTGGTAATCCTTTTTGTATTCTGACCTAGGCTTCGTCATTTGTTTGTATGGCTTCGGTCGGCGCTTCTTCACGCGCGGCTCAACGCGGTCCGGCCG
>JANMLD010000014.1:0-37090 GCA_031372345.1 Pirellula sp. | reverse complement strand
CACCACTACGGCAAGTAAAGATGGCAGCATCTCGACCGTCACAGCCCAAGGGAAGAGCCGTATGCGGTAGTTCCGCACGTACGGATCTGTGCGGGGGGCGGCCAGCAATGGCCGTCCCTACCGCGATAGTCATTGTTTGGTGTTTGAGTCAAATTGCTTTTCAAAACAATGACTCCTGACACCTTTGTTCTCACTCTGACACCTTTGTTCTCACTTGACACCTTTGTTCTCACTCTACCAACATCAGATACTGCCCTAAGGTAAACCCCGTTCGCATCCCTTCGCCACAGCCCGGCGGGCACGTTGATCTTCGATCGGAACCAGCCACAAATCATCCTCAAGACCATTGCTGACTTGCACCGCAGCCACACTACAAAGCTCCGCAGATTCAGTGCGCACGGCCGAATTTCCGCACAAATCGTGCTTTGCTGGGGAGTGCAACGAGGAACGTCTGTGTTATCCAAGAATAGCAAACCCGAACGACTTCGCGAGAATCTGAACTTGAGTGGTTTTGAACTGAGTGAAGCAGAAATGGCGAACATACAATCGCTTGACAAACATCAAAGGTTCAGCAACCCAGTCGCATTCTGCGAACCAGCCTTCGGCTGCTTCTATCCGATTTACGAATAGAAGCTACTCGTTTGTTTTAATACCAGAATAGCACTTCGACATTCCTTGGGCGGCGGCACCGAGAATTTTAACGGGATATCGCGATTCGAATGTCTCGTTCTCCAAAAAACTGAATCCCAATTCCTGTTTGTTGCAGTTTGGCGTTCAGGATTACATTATCGTCTCTGGCATCCGTTGGAATTCGGAAAGTCATTTTCGCAATGCCATTCGCATCGGTCGTGGTAGATGAGATGGCTTGGGGGGTTTTGCGGTACAAAACTAAGCCAATTGTCAAGCAAAACAGATTATTGACTCAGGTATCAGCGGACTCGATATGCGATCCAAAGCTTGCACCGAGTAATCCCAAAAAAGGACCGCATATCTTCCACAAGCGTTCGCCCGGACGGAGACTGAAATCGTGAAACTGGAAAATTCGCCGCGAAACCGTAAAACGGCATTCAGTGGAATTCGCCAAGTTGTTCAGCAGCAACTTCAAGGACGGTCATTTTTTAAAGCGAGCGTTGTCCTGGCCTCTTCCACGCTTATATATCTATTTGCCGCTAGCTTGTTTCTACTTTCCCCGTGGTGGCTCATGCCTTTCACCAGTCTATTGCTAGGTGTGGCAGGCAATGTACTTTTCGTTATTGCGCACGATTCCGCACACAATTCATTTACTCCAATTGGTTGGCTGAATGCCATTATAGCACGCTGCTGTTTCTTCCCGGCGTGGCATTGCTATTCCGGGTGGATTCATGCGCACAATCACGTTCATCACGGCTGGACCAATCTTCGCACCAAAGACTACGTTTGGGCACCCATAACCAAATGTGAATACGATCACCTTTCTCCCTGGAACCAGTGGCGGGTTCGCTTCTATCGATCGGTTCTGGGCTTTGCATTCTACTACTTAATCGAAATCAATATAAAGAAGATTTGCATGCTTCAGCCCGAGGTCCGCAATACGAAGGTGAGGCGATTGTGGATGCTGGATAATTTGCTATTGGCGTCAGCCATCATCGCCCAGGCATGGATATGGGTCTGGCTGGCGGATGCCGTTTCCAATGATGTATCGCCGGTCTGGTTGCTTTTCTTTGCCATGTTTGTGCCCGGCATCGTCACAAACTACCTAGTTGGGTTCACCACCTACCTGCAACATACACATCCCTCGATTCCCTGGTTCGACAACAGGAGTGAATGGACGTTTTACATTGGCCAAATTCGAGGGACGACGCACACTCACCTACCCTTTAAGATTAATTCGCTATTTCACAATGTCATGGACCATACGGCCCATCATGTCGATCCTCGAATCCCTCTTTATCATCTGCCAGAGGCTCAACAGAAAATTGAAAAATCATACCCTCGCCATGTGGTACAGCATCGTTTCACCCTGCATAGTTTGCATCGAACCCTTAAAGTATGCCAGCTTTACGACTATTCGAATCATTGCTGGCAGGACTTCCACGGGAATGCAACGAGTTCGCGAACGATCCATTTCGAGTCGCTAGACGACGCGGCCAGCCAGCCAATTACGTAGAACGGCACGCTGTCTCGAGCGGATTTGCAGCGGACCGTCCGGAGGGACTCGGGGGTTTGCAGTACATACCAATCACCGTTTCCACTAGTTCGCAGCCAGTCAGTTTCCCGTAGGACCATTTACGGAGCTTTGTCCGCTGGAAGAACACTGTTTTCGCGCGTCGCTTTCGATTGAGCGTCCTCGATGGAACGAAGCACTTTTGACTGAGCGTCGGACATGGCTTTCATACCGAGCGCCTCGTAGGCAGTTATCAGTTTGTTTCGAGTATCAATGCGATTGTTGTCAATGCGAATAACCAGTTCTAACTTATTCACGGCTTCTTTGGGGCGCTGAGCGGCCAAGAGAGCCTCACCCCACGTGTCGAGAATATCAGCGTTGTTCGGCGAAATGGAATTAGCTTTGCTGACCAAGTCAATGGCTCGTTCGGCGTTGGAAGCTGAGATTGCAATCAAACATGTCGCCAAGTTGTTCAACCCATTAACGTTATCGGGTTCCTTCGCGATCGCCAATTCCCAATACCTCTGCGCTTCCTTGAGGTTTCCGACACTGAAATAACCTTCGCCTATCATCAGCAGGGAGGGGACGCTTGTGATTCCGAGCTCAATTTGCTTCTTGAGCGATTCCATTAATTTCTTCGTCGGCTTGACTTTGTAGACAAGAAGCTTTGCGATCTCACTGGAAAAACTTGGGTTGAAAGGATCCGTTTCCACCATTTTTTCCAATAGACTGAGGTCCATTGTGAATTCCTCGCTTGCGTTTTTTCGAATGGACTTCACATAAAGCAATCGCTGGATCTCGGACAATTTTCTAACGGTCCGTTCTCCCCCTCGGTTTTGGCGCAAACCTTCCAAAAGGACTTCGGCGGCTTGTTCGACTCTGTCAGCTAACAGCCTTGCATCCGCGACCGCCAATCGATCCGATTCTTTTTCCGATGGGAAATTGATTCTCGCTAGAAAATAGTCTTCTGCTTGGTTTGCAGTTGATTGCCTTCCTTCGTTGTCTCTGATCCTGGCATATAGTCGTGTAAGGTCCAAGATGAATTCAGGCTTGGCAGAAATCGACTGTTTTGCGACCTCGACGGCTTTTCCGTAGTCACCCTGTTCTTCAAGAAACCGAGCGTAAAGAAACAGCAATCGAAAGTCCGTATCTTTCCATTTGCGGGCGATTTCTAAATGGCTGATGAGTTCTCGTTTGGCGGTCTTTTCGACAACGCCTTGATTGATAAGCATTGCTTTGGCCAGCCATGCGTTCGCTTGAGGAAAGTTTCCCAGTTGATTTTGGGCAACCTCTCGCATTTCCTTTTCGGCTCGTTCGTTTTGTTCCGACAAACACAAAACCAAACCCAGACGGTACTTAACCATTTGATTGTTTGGCTCGATGGAAAGAAAGCGTCTGCTAAGCAATTCAACGTAACGCATGGTGCTGTCCGAAATGGGTTGGACAGCATCCTCGCTCGCAATCGGTACGGCTCCGAGGGCTTGGCTGAAATCGACTTCTTGCTTTTTCTGGCACGCGATCTCAAGTGCCTTGGTCGAGCACAATCGCAAGCTATCGTCGAACAACAATTCTTTCGGACTGTCTTTGCGATTAACCAAGGATAAACCGAGATTGACATAAATGGCAGCCAACAAGATCACGGAGGGGAGATGCAAAAAAAAACGGGGCCAGCTTCGCGACCATTTCCATCCTCGGCATGCGTCGATCAAGCTGCCCACCGCACCGATTGGCTGGAACAGCAACTCAAGAAGTCCAACATACATCCAAACGATATCCGTCCGGAACGAAGGCTTCTTACCTGACAGCTTGAGATGCGTTCTCCAGCGAAGCGAGATTTCATTCTGGGCAGGCACTCGAAGTACTAAATTGGGCAGCCCACACAGCCAGTTCCAACAGAATGAACACAATGGGGAATCCGGATTGACGTGCTCAAAAGGAATCGGATGAAATAGGTTACCAAAGAATTGGTCCAAGCTAACGATTAATACCACTCCGATCAATAAAAGTCCACACTCCATCCCAAAGGACCATGCGTACCAAGTTTCGTTCCGATTTGCCAAGGTGGACAGGGTAACCCATCCAACACTTCGCACCGTCATCCACACGATGCAAGAGAATCCCATAGTAATGGAAGAGGCCAAGAGACTGCGACGAAAGGCGAGTACGCAAAAAAGGGAAACCCCCAATAGACTAACGGCGCTATCCCATTTACCGATCGTAGTAAACTGATCTGCAATTCCATGTCGGAACAAAATGGTCGGATCCGACGTCGCATGAGCCTGGCCGGCTGCGTCCGCTAACAGGGACGTGGTCGCTATAGTAGTCGATTGCAACCATTCGAACAGACCGCGACTTGCCATCACCTCGATGGCAAACGGAACCAAAAGCACCAGACCGAGAAACAAAGGATGCCAAAAGGAATCACCGCGAATTCTAACCATGCACAAACCCGCAAGCAGTGTGCTGCAAGCGACCCCGCCCCATAAGGGATTTGATAGCACCACGCTTGAGCATATCAATAGCGCAGTAAGCGAAAAAAGCAGCGTCGCGCAGATTGTTCGAAATCGAGTTTTGCTCCCACGCCAATTCGATCGGGCCAATGCAATCGCCAGCCCCACGATGACAAAAGCGAAGCAAATCACGCGATCAAAGGAGAAAAAAAGATGCCTCCAGAAGTTCAGTCCTGAAACCATGGCCATGCATGCGAGCACCAAAGCTGCCAGTCCGATCCAAACACTAAAAGAGCCCTCCCGATTCGTGTTCATGCGTTGCAATTCAGGGTCTACGGCTGAATTTGCTTTCGGTTCGAGAATCTTCATCGGATCAATTCTTCACTTTGACACGGGCATTGCTTGCGAATTTCAAGCATTCGCGTTCGATAGAACGCCACAATTGTAGTTCCAGATCCATTTGTTCCGTGGCTTTTAACCTCAAATGGTTCCGGAACATAAGAGGGGGCTCGTAGTCCTACCATTTCTAAGAGTTTTAACGCATTGGTGGTCGGCGTTGCACCTGGTCGCAGCGGGATCCAGGACGCGGAGACATGGGACCTGTCAGAGGACGATTTGATTCGTTGCGTCTTCTGTCTGAGGTCTTTCCGAAGATCCTGGGACCAACTCTAAATCCCCAAAAGCGTCCGGATCGAATCAGGAAGTTTTCTCGACTCAAGCATGCCCCGCATCTCGTCCAAAAAACCTTGTTGAGATTTCGATTCCTCAACAACTTGAACCAGTCGATTCAATTCGGTCTGTGCGGCTTGCTGGTTACCCATTTGAGACAACACATCAATGCGTGTGAATCCGTTTGTCAGCATGGCGATGCGTAGATCCATGCGCAACGGGAACTCGGCTCGCAAAAACGCTAAATAGCGATCCACGTCATCGAGGACCAGCAACGCTTGTTCCAATTTCCCATTTGCCACCAGAACATCAACCCACACATCGAGGACTGGGCAAATGACCTGCAGGACCCAAATTTCATCCTCAAAGGGCTTCCAGGCCGATTGGAACAAGCCCATTCCGTTTTCGCATGCAGCCAGAGCAAGTTCGTTTTCGGATTCAAGGAGTGCATAACTGGCTATGCTTTTGTATCCCGTAATTGCATGCTTGGCCAAGGCGGGACGATCAGGATGCTCTCGCCACAGTTTTTCCGAAATCGACACTGCTTCGGATGTCAGCCGTTTGCACTTGTCCCGATCGCCTGAAAATAAATGTTTCGCGATACTCAACTTCGTCGCAGCCAACGCATCCAAGTATTCCACTTTAGCTGGTTCCTTTTGCGATAGCTGTTCGATGTCCGCATGGGCTTTCTCCAACAACTCAATCCCATTCGTCGACAACGATGCGGGTTGCAATTCTGGCATGTTAACCAGCCATTCCCCCATAATCAATCTAGAGAAGAACTGCTGGTATCGATAGAGTTCATTTTCGGGATGCGATTGGAGCAGCTTAGCCAGAATCTCCAGTACCTCGGCTCTTGCTGCGATGTATTGCTCCGTTGTTCCGAGTCGTTGGTATGCCATCGATTGAAAGTGACTCAGGACGCTCTTGAGATGGAGTACTTTCTCGTCATCCGGATGCTCAGTCAGGTACTCGACAAGGACCCCCTCCATCTTCAGTGACATGTCCAACATTACGTTATCCTTGATACGTCTGCCTGCAAAGACATCGTCGCCGACCCCCGTATAGACCGAAACAAGGTCAATCACGCGCAGGCGTTCTCGCTCGTTTGAGAGCTTCTCGTTGCGAAGCGAAAAAGACAATCCAATGATTGCCATGCAATTCGTAAAAAACGCAAGGGTCAATAAGCTGGTTACGACGGGATGTTTACGAGCCGCATACATCCAACGCCGAACGAGAGTGCTCTTTTTTGCTTCAACCGGTTCCCCTCGAAGAAACCGTTCCAAGTCCAAACGGAGATCCATTGCCGTTTGATAACGGGCGGCTGGATCTTTGGCCAAGCACCGTAAAACGACCGCCTCCATATCGACGTGAACAGACTTGTCGACCAATCGAGGACGTATCGGCTCCTTTTCAGCAATCATCGTTCGAATCGTTTCATCGAGGGGATCGTCAAACGGAACTTTCCCCAAGAGCAATTGATAGAGAATGATGCCTAGCGAAAAAATATCTGAGGCGGTTCCGATCTCGGAGTGTGCACCTCTCGCTTGTTCCGGCGACATGTACCGCACGGTACCAAGCACACGTCCATCGCGGGTCTTATTGGTACTTGAGCCCTCCTGATCCAAACGCTTCGCCAAGCCAAAGTCGGTTAGCATGGGTTCAAAACCGAACTGCTCAGAACTGTCTAAATCGCTTGGCTTCAACAAGATGTTGCTGGGTTTCAAATCCCTGTGCAAAATGGCCTTCGAATGAGCGAATTGAACCGAATCCGAAATACGAGCGACAACCCAAGCCGCTTGACGAATCGACAAAACTTTGGACTTACCGATGAAATCGGCAAGTGTTCCGCCACCCTGTTTCGATGAGGTGATATAAGGCAATCCACCGATATGTCCGGAGTCGTACACTCGCACAATGCTTGGATGACACAGGGAAGCTGTCACGTGCGCTTCACCGATGAAGCGTGCTCGTAACTCGCGCGATCTGCTCTTCGACGGACGGAGGAATTTGATGGCCACGTCCATGCCTAACAATTCATCGCGTACGGAAAACACAATTCCGAATGCGCCCACGCCTAGAAACTGTGGCGAAGAAAACCTTGGCTTTCCCGCCGCTTCGGTTGGCAATTCTTTCGATCCCTTTTCGTGGGCCGAGTTCGCATGAAATGGGTCCAAATCGACCGACGGATTACTGTCGACGGAAACGACTGTCGACTGCTCCAAGGGATCTGGCGACCCGTGAGCGGATTCGTTAAGCTCGAAATCGCCACCCTCGCTTAAATGGTTTTTCGACAATAACTGGATGCATATCTCCCTGTCACGACGAACCTCCATGGGTTCATCCAGCGAGTCCCAATCGAGATGATCCATCCATTCGCGTATGCGATCTAGTTCAATCGGGTCATCCGCCGAAGAACTTGAACCATCGTATTCCTGTCGAGCACTGCTGTTGTCAAACACTCAAGCCATTCGGAAACATGTCCGACCTCAATCGAGCAAGACACCGATTGACAAGCATCCGCACATCATCATCGGAACGTTCCAGTTTTTCGCCGATTTGCCTGTATGTCATCCCTTTGCGAAATCGCCAACGAAGAACCCGCTGCAGCTCAAGCGGCAATCGATTCAATGCAAAGTACATTCGTTCGCATACCTCCCGGTTGAAAAGTTTCTCGATGGGCTGCGACTCGCATTCGATCATTTTGCTTTCTTCATCCCAACCAACACTTGCCAATGGCCGCTCACGATAGATACTCCGTTTTTGCGAACGCAAGAATCGTCGGCGAGCGTCAGCCAATTTGTGCTTGAGCACGGTGGAGAGATAGGCGACAAATTGCAATCGATTTGTGGCCTTAAGAGATGGGAAACTGCGAGCGACATCGCTACAAGTTTCCTGAACGATATCAGACGCATCGAATTTCGAATGCAGCAGTTGGTCCAAGTCCCGATTGGCCATGCCTTTAAGGAGTGGGCGATACCAAGTAATCAAATCCTGAAGTGCTGCCGCGTCTCGACGAACGAGCAGTTCGCTAACATCGACTTTTGGCGTGGCGGGTTCGAATTCTTGCCGTTCCATCATTGCGGATGAGGTCCTGATAGGGCGTGATTCACAATTCGAAAAATGCGGGCCGCGAGTGATGTTCACTCCCCCGAAAGTACTAGGCAAATGATAATCCTTTTGCCATCGTCATACAGGAGTTGTGGGCAGGTCGGCCCGTTTTTTTACCAAAAATAACGGGTTAGTGGAAGCGGCAGTTGGATTGAACCATTTTTGATTGGCCATGCATTCAGCGCATACGATCCCACAGCCCGAGTCTACGATGGCGCATCGGCTGCGTTGCCTTATGGAATCGCGGAAATGTGGTTTCAATTAGGAGGGGGCTCGCAGTCCTACCATTTCTAAGAGTTTTAACGCATTGGTGGTCGGCGTTACACCTGATCGCATGATGTAGTCAAATCGCATCACTTGCTGCCCCTCGACTATTTCAAAGTGCTCCCGAAAATGCACGACTTGTGCAATGCGTTCGATGCTCTCGTTTCCAGCCATTTCGAGGTCGTGTGTGCTGGTAATCACGATGCAGCCACATTCGACCAACTTGTCCAACACATGTTCCACTGCAATCTGACGTTCGCGTGAATTCGTTCCTTGAAGGATTTCATCGAGCAAGACGAGCATCTGTTTGCCGCCAGCATGGTTCTCTCGTTGGGCAGAATCGACCACGCTGCGCAATCGTTTTAGTTCCGCCATGAAGAAAGAAACCCCATCCTGCAGGCTGTCTTGGACGCGAATGCTCGAGGCCAATTCACAAACCGCTCCTGACCAACTCCGGGCGCATACCGGTGCCCCGAGTCGCGACAACATTGAATTCACTCCGATCGAGCGAAGCAGAGTTGACTTGCCAGCCATGTTGCTGCCCGTCACCAACAAGAGAGGCTTTTCGCGTGTGATCGTTACGCTATTGGGAACTTGGCTTTCGTCCTTAAGCAGCGGATGGGCTACACCCACGATCTCAAGCAATCGCGCTTTGCTTGCGTTTGCGGCATCCTTGTCAATCGGTTTTGGATAAGCCCAAGAGCGATACTCGTCGGCGATAGCGGCTGCCGAAAAAAGCGTTTCCGTCATTCCAATGGCTTCCAGCCAGCCCGAGGAGCGGGCTCCGTATTTCATCTTCCAACGCTCCAGCAGTTCCAGGACTCGAACATCCCAAAGAAAGGCAATCTGCAAAACGAGATAGGGGATGAACAGCAGAGGGCTACGCTGCAATCCGGCCAATGCCATAATGCGTTGCAGTTGCGAGAGGGCGTGTTCCGCTGAATGCTTTTCGTCAAAGCACTTGCCGCGAATGCGAGAAAGCAACCCTTGTTTCGAGTCAAGCTTCTTGATGGCTCGAATCATATTCAGCAGCGATTGCAACTCCCGATTGGCTGTCCCAATATTGACAAAGATATCGTGAATTGGACCAATAATTACCATGGTGAGTAAAAAATTGATTGCAGCCCCACCTAATACCATTCCCAATCCTATACGTTGTCCAACTTCGTATTCTTGAAACTGAAAGACAACAATCAACGCAATTCCTGTGACGAGCACAACAGGGCTCAGCCAGGACAGCCATTGGATCCAGGGACGTTTCGCAAAATGATAGCCGTCTAGACACCAATCGGCGAGCCCTTCCGGGCTGGCTTGCTGGTTTCGATAGTCGCACGTTGTTTCGAAAAAGGATTCGCGCCAAGCTCGATCCTTCGCGAGTTCTTGAACTGCGGCTTGCCGTTCTTCGATACATTCTGAGGGTGCCCAGTTGGTTAACCATTCGCATAAATTCTTGGCTCCCGACTGCGTCATGGCTAGCGAGCACCATCGATATAGGCTTCTGTCGCCGAACACGTCCAGGTCACGACTCAGTTCCGAGTAGTATTCCTTGCAGATTGCTTCCGAAGGCATTGGAGTTAACTCATCCCAATTTCGATGGCATCGGGCGAGTAGGCGGCGGTAACCATAGAGCCGCTGGCGAAGCTGGGAAGCGAACCAGAGATTCATTTCATGCCATGTAGCCGCTGCAAGAAACCCTACAAAAAGCAGAATGCCAATCTTCCAACTCCAACCGCTCGCCTCGTTAAGGGCAAGCCCACCCACGATCAAGGCCAATCCAGGCAAGGCCAGCCCCAACCGAATCCAAACGAGGCGCTGCATGATGCGGCTTCGATCTCGGATTTTCGACTCGAGCGATCGTACGTGGAGTAGGTAGGCGTCGGCGGCCAGCATGGGTTGTTTTGCATCGGATTTCATAGGCAGCGATTCTAAAAGTGAAACGGCGTTTTCAAAATGGCATTTCGCCTTTTGGGGTGATTTCCTCTTGTTTTAGGTTGGCAATTCCTGGTATCCCTTGCCGTTGACGCGCAGGGGATCCGCAACTTTCGGGAGCTTGTTGGTGTCGGAAAGAGAACGAGACGCATGAATCCAAGCACTGACACACGAAACAACCAAGCCCAAAGACTTATTGCGACCAGCGTATTCCTGGGTTCCCTATTTTGCTTTGGAGCGAGCGGATGCACGCGTTTTGCTCAAAACGGAACAGGCGTAACTCTCTACCAGCAGGGGCGTTACGCGGAAGCACTTCAGAGCTTTGAGCAGGCCAAGCAATCGGATCCAACCAATCCAGATACCTATTACAATCTCGCGTCAACCTACCATCGTTTAGGTACAGCCGCAAAAGATCAGAAAATGCTCGAAAACGCCGAAGCGATTTACAATCAAGCCTTGGAGTTGTCGCCAAATCACGTGGAATGCCATAGAGCCCTAGCGGTCCTCTTAGTCGAAACTGGCCGCTCAGACAAAGCCTTTACATTGTTGAAACGCTGGGCTCAGCGCAGTCCCAACGTTTCCGATGCCCGGGTCGAATTGGCAAAGCTCCACCAAGAATTTAACCAAACCAAAATCTCTGAGCAGTATCTGGACGAAGCCTTGGCCATGGATCCAAACAATGCGAGGGCGTGGGCCGAACGTGGCCGTTTGCGAGAAAATTCTGGCGAGTTAATGCAGGCCGTTCAAAACTACCAACAAAGCATTGCGCTCAATTCTCTGCAACCCGACCTCTACCAGCGAATCGGGGCCCTCAATGTTCGTCTCACTCAAAATGCGTTATCGACTACCGGTACGAGCATCGCTGGAGCACAGGCCGCTCCTGGAAATCCAGCTTCCAAGACAGGCCTTCCGTCAACGCCAACCTTGAACGCGTCAGCGCCGTCGCCGACCAACTCGGCCAGCAACCCGCCTTTACAACCTCGCTACTAAGGTGTCACTTGTGGACGAGCGAGGCCCTTCGCTCGTAAACATGTCTTCATCGTCTTTGTCCTACCAATTCATTACTCGGGAGGGTGAGGCTCCTGCCGAACCATGGCGGTGCCAGCTCGGCAGGAGCCTCGCTCTCCCGTTGTTTTTCAAACGAATAGGCATTGCGAAGATGTTTACAGGGCTTACACCTTTTGCAACTCGGGAACATTCCTCTTGTCTAAACAAGCAGCAATGTGTCGCACCGCTTGTCGCAATCTCGCTTCGTTTTCCACCAGCGACATTCGCAAGTAGCCTTCGCCGACCGGTCCAAAGCCTCCGCCTGGACTAACCGCGACATTCCCGTGTTCGAGCAAATGCATAGCGAAGTCGACCGAGTTCATTTGCGATGCCCAAGGTTCAGGGATCTTGGCCCACAGAAACATACCAGCTTTCGGGACGTTGACTTGCCAGCCCAGCCTGCGAAGTCCGTCGACCAATACGTCGCGTCGGCCTTGATAGATCAGCGACTGCTTTTCCACCGTAGCCTCAGTATCCCGCAAGGCAACGATGGCCGCGATTTGGATCGCCTGAAACATGCCATAGTCGTAATATCCTTTGATGGTGGCCAATCCTTTTACCATGTCCGCATTGCCCGCGCAAAAGCCAACTCGCCAACCGGCCATGTTGTAACCTTTGCTCATCGTCGTGAACTCAACTCCGACATCCTTTGCACCCGGCGCCGACAAAAAGGACGGCGGAACATAGCCATCGTAGGCGACGTCTGCATAGGCGAAGTCACTGATGACCATTAGCCCGTACTTCTTTGCAAGTTTCACAACATCCACGAAAAATTCCGGCTCCACGGTAACCGTAGACGGGTTGTGCGGGTAATTGATAATAAGGAGCTTGGGACGTGGATAAAAATGCTCGCAAGCGTAGGCGATATTGGAAAGGTACTTTTCCGTATTGGAAACATCCAGAGCCACCACATTGCCAGACGCTAGAATGACCGCATACATGTGGGCTGGGAAATAGGGTGCAGGTATGATGGCCGTGTCGCCTGCCCCCATCAACGCCAAGCACATATGCGAAAAGCCTTCTTTGGATCCCAAGCAAACAATGGCTTCCGTTTCCGGGTCCAAGCGAACGCCATACTTCCGAAGATATTTGCTGGTGCATTCGCGTCGCAAATTGAGGATACCGTTTGCCTTGGAATAGCCATGGTTCCCAACATCCGACGCGGCTTCGGTTAGTTTTGCAATCACCAAAGGATCCGGTGGATCGGACGGGTTCCCCATCCCCATGTCGATAACATCCTGACCCGCCCGCCTCTTTTGGTACAACAAATTATTGATGCGGCCAAAAAGGTACGGGGGCAATCGGTGAACTCGTGGAGCCCACTCCACTTTGAAATTGCTATCGGTCATGAAAATAGGATTTTCGTTACAAACGTGGGTAGATTGAGTCAGTGTGGATTTTGCAATAGATAAGATACGGCACTCAATGGTTCGAATAAAGTCTGAAATTTAGTCTCGCTCCACCAATCAACCTTTTTCTGAGCATTTTCCAACAGCAGCATTACTGCTATTGATACTTTTGATGCCGTCCGTCGGTCCAAGTGGCGTTATCCGATTCACGCGGGAAGGGCATCTTGGTGGGAGAGCGAGGCTCCTGCCGAGCTAACGCCGCATTGGTTCGGCAGGAGCCTCACCGCCTCACCCTCCCGGTCAATGCATTGGTTGGAAAAAGTCGAAACGAACATGTTTACAGGGGTGGAACGAGGCTCCTGCCGAGCTAAAAGCCGCATACGCTCGGACTCGAGACGTCCCTGAAGCTTGGCCCCGCATCGGTTCGGCAGCAGCTGCAAACGCGATAGAATTCCAACAAATTCCGATTTCCTTTTGTATAATGGCTGGCCCGTTATCGTACAGACAGAAATATAGTAACACGTGATGTGAACAGAACGTAGAAGAAGGAATGGGAGAAGATGTCCAACAAATTTGTTAGCCAGATAACGAGCTATTTTGTCTGTTGGTTGTTGATGGGCAACGGCTTCCAATGGTCGTTCGCACAAGACCTGATTCAACCTGCGCCGGATATGCCTGCCTACACGCTTGGAAGTGTCCATCAAGGCAATGATGCCTTTGGTCGACCTTCCGTCACCATCGACTACAAACGCACTAAGGAGGGGACTGGGCTTGTATCACTTTCCGGTAAAACTTCCGATGGTCCCTTGAAGATCATGGGATTTGGGATTTTGCATGACGCATCTGGAAAGCTGGAGCTCAGTTCGCTTTTCTCAGGTGGACCAGGGCTTGATGTAGACCTATACCTAACGGTCTCCGGTTCGTTTGCGGAGGAATGCTCGTTTCAATGCCTCGTCTCCAACGTCGTACAAGTCGGCACTCCAAAAGGGACTTCCACGACTGCGAGAGAGTGGAACGCAAAAGAATCCGCTGCCTACCAAAAGGATTTGCTTGGCCGAAAACCTCCTTTTGCCCCACCGGAAGGCTATCAACTAGTCCAGGGTGTCACCAAGCTGCTTCCTGGGATGCCAGTCAAAGTTGCGAGGTACGGTGAATGGATCGATGCGGAGGCATTGACCGGTGATGCTCTGGTAACCGTAAAGATTTCTGGTGTTCATAGCTTGCGTACCATGACTCGCGGCGGCTGGATCGCCGTCAAACCCTCGGTCCTTCAACAAGCAGCATCATCTCCTTCTTCATTCCAACCAAGTGTCAAAGTGATTCCGGGTACAACGGAGGCTCTTCCCGAAGGATACGTAATCGTAACCGACGAAATGAAAATCGTTCCAGGCACTCCCGTGAAAGCGATTTGGCACACTCAACTGTCGGACGCGACGGTGATTGCCGTTGACGGAAACCAGTTGTCGACTCACTACGATTCGCAGCCTTCCGCCTTTGACAAGAAACTGGATCGAAGTTCGATCGTGATCGCGATGTCGACGCTCGAGGCATTGGCCAAGCCTGACGCCGCTCAACAGTTTGAGAGCCGAATTCCTAAGAAGTCTTCTTTCGAAGAGGAAATGGAGAAGGATTCAAAACGAATGGCGGATGAGATGAAGCTGGCTCGAGAACAGTTTGATCGTATTGCCGCAGAGAATCAAAAGCGGATGGCTTCGTCCGGGAATTTCAATGGCGTTGGAGGTTTTCCAGCCCCACCGCTCGTTGTGCAAAACAATCCTATCGATCTTCCAATTCCTAGAGAAGCCGAGATGGTGCCTTTGGATTTCCCGTTGCCTCAAGGAGCCAAGCTGGCGGTGTGTTGGGGTCGGAAGTGGAACTATGTGACCGTGCTCAAGGATTGCACGGAGGAAAATGTTCCGATCCACTGGGACGATCAACCACCCGCGTTCGATGGATTGATCCATCGCAGCCAACTCATCATTCGAAAAACCGATTTGAAGAAGCTTCGCAGCAAAGCGGCGAAGTTAGAGAAACGTACTTGGTCGGATGTGACCGGCAAATTTTCCGTCGACGCAAAAATCTCGTCACGTACGGCCACGCACGTAACCCTTGTTAAGGAAGATGGCAAAGAAGTCAAACTTCCGATCGACAAGCTAAGCACCGCCGACCAAAAATGGCTTAAGGACAATCCGTAGTTTTTGTGTTCTTGTGGCTGAGCGAAGCCCTCGCTCGTCTACATTGTCGCCGTTTGCTCCGCAAACGTGCGTTAAAGCGGCGCACTTTCGCGGAGCGAAAGGCGACATTAAACAACGTCCGGCACGATAAACGGCGCGCGGTACTCGCGTTTGAGGAGCTTGTTCGCTTGCTCGGCGTCGTTGCCTATGAACTGCTCCGTCTTCGGATCGATGGTCAACATCGGGCCAATCTTGAGGCCAGCTTCCTCCATGTGCAACGAATGAGTGGTCATCAACTGCTCCATCTCACCGACCAGTGATTTCCATTCCTTCACATCGATACTTTGTGAACGCTCCATCGAAAAGGCTTGGCCGGTTCGATACGCGATGTTGGCTACATTGCACCATCCAGTAGAATCATGTCCGACTTGAACGTCCGTGTTGAGAATGCTTCTGTCCCGTTTGCGAACAGCCTCCAAGAAGTTCTGTTGATGAAGCTTTCCACCGCTGTTGCCAGAAAACTTTTTGATTTGTTTGCCATCGTTATCAAATGCGACTCCGCTGCCGCGTTGGCCCTCGAACCGGCCCCCCTCGCAATAAGCGATGTACCCGCTGCCTGGTCCTGGGCACTTGGGCGACTTGTTGCTGTCAGGTGACGCGGGCAAATTCGTCAGACCAATAACGACTGGAATCGAGCCGGTATCGAAGTAGACAAAATGAACATTTGGAGTTTCTCCTGCATCTTTCCAAGCAACTCGACCGCCGCCGCCGAAAATCCGTTTCGGCAGCGATACTTTATCGAGGAATACGTTGTTGCGCAGGTCGTCCAAAACGTGAACGCCCCAATTTCCCATTTCGCCCGAGCCTGTATTCCAGTCCCAGTGCCAATCGTAATGCAGCTTGTTTCGGAAGATCGGTTTGTCTTGAGCAGGCCCGAGCCAAAGGTTGTAATCGACATTCGAATCGATCGTTAGTGTTGTGGTTCGAAGGCCGATCGAGTCTCGAACTCCATAACGGTTTACCCGAGCCGAAAGGATTTTCCCAAGGGTTTTGTCGTCATGCAAGAACTTCTTGATTTCCGCCTGCATTGGATCGGATCTTTGTTGCGTGCCGACTTGGCAAATGCGATCGTACTTGCGTGCGGCTGCTATCGTTTGTTTTCCCTCCCATTGGCTGTGAGACAATGGCTTTTCAACATAAACATCCTTGCCAGCTTGCATGGCCCAGATCGCAGCTAGGCAGTGCCAGTGATTGCATGCCGCGATAACCAAGGCATCGATTTGTTTGTCATCGATCAACGCTCGAAGATCGGAAAAGCTTTTGGCGTCGGGGGCAAACTTCTCTTTGTACGAAGCTACCTTGCCGCTATCCGGATCGCACAGACCAGCGATCTTGACCCCTTCAAGCTTGGCGAAGACGCCGAGATGTTCGCCAGCTCGTCCTCCGCAACCGATAAAGCCCAATCGAATATCGCTATTGGACATCGAATGAGCGGAAGATGACGGAAGACTGGCTAGAGCGCTGGTAGCGACCGCCGCCTTGACGAAGTTTCGACGGGAAACACGATTCATGATTGGTTGTCTCGGGGAATTTACCCAGAAAAGGGACGGTCAAAAGAGTGCAGAGGGGACTGAATCGCCAGAAGATCGAGTTTGAAGGTAGCCTAGCAGACCACTAGATAATAGCAGCAAAATCTTCAATGCTCAATCTTGACACAGCAGACAAAAGTCAAAGTAGTAGGCACATTCCATGTGCCGTTCACCTAGAATCGCAGTAAATGCTGACGAGCGGACGGCACGGCGGAGCGTGCCTGCTACTTTTGTCGGCTGTGTCAATCTTGGCATCAGGAAAAAAATCGCGTGCAAACAACCTCTCTTGACATGGGACTTACCGATCTTCTATGAATTGCCCAAATCATGAAAGTCGCAATTCTGCTGCCAACTTGGGTGGGTGACACGTGTATGGCCACCCCCACCATACGATCTCTTCGGGAGGGGTTACCCGATGTGGAGGAACTTTGCGCTGTAGGTCGTTATGCTCCCATTGCAGTCCTTGAGGGTGCACCATGGATTGATTCGACTTTGACATTCAAACCTCGGTCAAGAGATTCCAAGATCCTGTCGAGGCGCGGGTTGGTTGCTAAACTCAAGAGCCGCGGCTTTGACATAATCGTGCTCTTGCCCAATTCTTTATCCTCAGGGTTGATTGCGTACTTTTCGGGTGCAAAACGAAGGGTAGGATACGCAAAGGATGGAAGAAATTGGCTTTTGACCGATCCGATCTCACAACGCGAGGACGAGGTCGACCATCGCAAGAAGCCAACGATTGACTACTATCTCAGAATTGCGGATCACTTGGGATGCCGCACCGATGACCGGGCGATGAAGCTGTTTGTGTCGGATCTGGATCGCGAAGTGGCCAGAAACCTTTATTCTCAATTTCAATTCTCTTGGGAAAGCCCGACGGTTGTTTTCAACACTTCGTCTGCGACAGCGGCTTCACGGCTTTGGCCCGTCGGTTATGCGAGTCGAGCGGCAAGGCAGTTGGCGGATCGGCATGGAATTCAGGTTATCGTTCATTGCGGACCATCCGATAGGGATCGTGCAAACGCCATAGCCTTTGGCGCTTCGCACCCCTTGGTGATGAGCATGGGGCAGATCGAGGACATTCCAATCGGACTAAGCAAAGCTGTCTTGGAGCAAGCCAACGTGGTTTTATCCACCGATAGCGGCCCTAGACACATGGCAGTTGCATTAAACAACAAGGTGGTAAGTCTATTCGGTCCAACGGACCCTAATAACACGCAAACGTACAATCAGCCAGAAACGATACTAAGAGTCCCAATGGATTGCCAACCCTGTGGACAATCCAAATGTCCACTTGTTCATAACAACTGCATGCATGGATTGACGTATTCGGTTGTAGTTCAAGCGGTGCTCGAGCAGTTAGGCGAGGCTCCTGCCGAACCAATGCGGCGCCAGCTCGGCAGGAGCCTCGCTCGCCTCGCTCTCCCACGGTACGACTCGTCAGCTAGACTCACAGGCTAGTCTTCCGATGGGGCGTGCGAGCAGTTGTGCCCTTCCTAGAAGAGCCGCCTGATTGGTGCTACAATCGCTTGCAAGTCAATGGACCAACTATTCGTAGCCTTTAGTGGGGGCGATTCGCTCCGCACTCGCGACACCGAGAGTCATTTAGTTATGCAGCGCAATCCTTCCTTGGATTTGACCAAGTTTATACGAGACATTCCCGATTTTCCAAAGCCCGGCATTTTGTTTCGAGACATTACGCCCCTGCTGGGGAATACCGAGGCTTTTCGCGAGACGATCGCTCGCATGGCGGATCCATTTAGGGGGCAGAAGATCGATAGTTTGGTCGCAGCCGAGGCCAGGGGTTTCATCTTCGCCGCGCCTTTGGCGATTGAACTTGGAGCGGCTTTTGTTCCGGTTCGGAAACCAGGCAAGTTGCCTCACGACAGGCATTCCTTTAGTTATGAATTGGAGTACGGCAGCGACACCTTGGAAATGCACAAAGATGGCGTATCCATAGGTCAACGCGTTTTGGTGGTCGACGATTTGCTTGCGACAGGTGGAACCGTGGAAGCGTGCTGTAACTTGTTATCCAACATCGACGTAGAAATCGTGGGGTGTCTATTCTGTATTGAACTAAAAGCCTTAGGTGGAAGATCTCGGCTTGAACCCTATCAAGTTGTCAGCTTGCTAACGTATTAAGACCTTCTTTAGAAACAACCATCAGGACGGACAAATCCTTATCGATGCCATCACCATCCAAGCGAGAGCAGGAATTAGGGGAAGCGTATTCCAATTTGGGCTTACAGCTCGATGAATTTGTCACCGATGCCCCTGAATCCAGTCCAATGCGTCGGAGCGCAAGGCCGCGTTGGCTCGTTCCACTTTTGTTGCTCATAGCAACCTTAATCTCAATGACTTGGGCTGGCATCGCAGCTTGGCTTCCCATGGATTTGCTGGAAAATGCCTATCGAAGAGGCTCGCTGTTTGAAGTGCGTCGGCACATATTGGCAAATTGGCTGCCCGGTTTGCTCTTTGCTGTTTCTCTTGCCATTATTTTGGGAGCACACGAGTTAGGGCATTACTTTGCGACCCGTATCTATCGAATCCAATCCAGTCTGCCAATTTTCATTCCGTTTCCAATCAGCCCAACCGGGACATGCGGTGCCGTGATCCTGATGGATGGCCTGAGAGCAGACAGACGGCAGATTTTCGATATAGGACTAGCTGGTCCGCTGGCTGGATTGGTGTTCGCAATTCCCATCGCAGCCATGGGGCTCATGTATGGCCAGCCGCCACAAACGCGAGGAAATTCTGTCCAGTTTGGGCAACCCATCGCAATTCAGGCTTTAGCCCAAGCCCTGCCAATGCAAATCGCTTCCGGTAGCGAGGGAGGAGCCAAGCAAGAAATCATGAGATCGAAAAGTATCAGCAATGAATCGATGAATCCGATGCTTATGGCAGCCTGGGTAGGTTTTCTGGTTACAGGAATCAACATGGTCCCAATCAGTCAACTCGATGGAGGGCATGTCATTTTTGGTCTCATGGGGCGTCGCTCTTGGACCGTCTGTTGGCTGGCCTACCTTTGCTGTATTGGGTTCGTTGCTTACTCGAGCATTGCGTTTGGGCAACCGATGTACATTGTGATGCTGCTTTTGATACCGCTGATGGGGATTGCACATCCTCCGAGTCGCGACGACAACGTTCCGCTCGGCTTGCCGCGCCAAATCATTGGTGCCCTTTCCCTCGCCATCCCAATTTTATGCATTCCGTTGCGGCCAATCATCCTTCTCTGATGCCGTTGTCCGCTAGCGAAAATCTTGCCGGGCCGCTTGCTATTGACCTAGATTGTGGCCATTTCAGTGGCGATTTCGTGGTTTTCAATTACGCTTGGGAAAGAGGCAGATTGGAGTATCCCAACCCGAAGTGTAAGCGAGGGACAATTTCGCGGGTCCCTCACTTACGTTTCGGGTTGTGATTGGTAGTTTTTACATCGCCGCTCGCCTTAGTATTGCCTTCCAGCTATGATTTTCCAAACCACAAACCTACGACTCTCCCTAGGTTTCCGCACCCTTTGAACACGAGTGAAAAGTAATGAGATTTTGTATTGGGGTTGGCTTTACTCTGGGATTGTTTCTTTGTTTGTTGTTAAGTCCGGTGCTGGCGCAACCCTTTCCAAACAAGAAATTTGGACAAGAGGACAAGTTCCGTCAATTGGAAGAGATCCTGCCGACTCCAAATGGTTACCGAAGCGCAGCGGGCGAACCGGGTCCAGACTATTGGCAGCAAAAGATCGATTACAACATCGATGTAACTTTGAACGATCAGGATCAATCGATTCACGGCAGCGAATCGATTCGCTACCACAATTTGTCCCCACACACTCTTCGCTATGTTTGGGTGCAGTTGGACGCCAATATCTTCTCGCCCGAAAGCGATGCGAGCAAAACGCGAGCTTCCCGTGGCATTGCGGGCCGAATGTCGACTTTCGAATTCGAGGCCATGGTGCTTCGACGGACGTTCGATGGCGGTTGCAAGATTGAGTCGGTTACGAATCACAAGGACGTCAAATTAGCGACGACCGTGGTGGACACCATGATGCGAATCGATCTTGGCGACCCTCTTCCTCCAGGACAGGAGATGACTTTCAAGATCAAGTGGAATTACAAGATCAACAACGCTCGGCTGCTCGACGGACGAACGGGGTTCGAGTTTTTCGAGAAAGACGGTAATTACATCTATGAAATGGCGCAGTGGTTTCCGCGGCTAGCGGCCTTCACCGACGTAACAGGTTGGCAGCACAAGCAGTACCTTGGCCAAGGCGAATTCACGTTGGAATTCGGCGACTACATTGTTCGCATCACGGCTCCGTCGGATCATTTGGTCGGCGCAACGGGTGTTCTTCAGAATCCAAACGAAGTGCTCACGACCGCCCAACAAGAGCGACTTGTCGTGGCCAAGAAGGCTGAAAAACCTGTTTTTGTGGTCACGCCGGAAGAGGCCAAAGAAAACGAAAAAAGCAAATCCGAAAAGACCAAGACTTGGGTCTTTCACGCGGAAAACGTTCGCGACTTTGCATTTGCGTCGAGCCGCAAATTCATTTGGGATGCGCAAGGACACAACGTAAACGGTAACAGCGTCATGGCCATGAGCTACTATCCCAACGAAGCCGAGCCGCTTTGGAGCAAGTACAGTACGCACGCCATCATTCACACCCTCAATGTTTATAGCCGCTACACATTCGATTACCCCTACCCAATCGCGATCAGTGTCAACGGTCCTATCGGCGGTATGGAATACCCCATGATTTGCTTTAATGGTCCCCGCCCCAAGGAGGATGGAACGTATTCTTCGAACACCAAGTACGGGTTGATTTCCGTAGTGATCCACGAAGTCGGCCACAATTACTTTCCGATGATCGTCAATAGCGACGAACGGCAGTGGTCCTGGATGGACGAAGGTCTCAATACCTTCCTGCAGTATTTGGCTGAGCGAGAGTGGGAGGACGAATACCCATCGCAACGGGGCGACCCAGAGTTCATCGTTCCCTACATGCAGAGTTCCTACCAAGTCCCCATTATGACCAACAGCGAATCGATCATGCAGTTTGGACCTAACGCTTACACCAAACCTGCGACAGCCCTCAACGTCTTGCGCGAGACCATTCTGGGGCGAGAACTGTTCGACTTCTCCTTTCGCGAGTATGCACGACGCTGGAAGTTCAAGCGGCCGATGCCTGCAGATTTCTTTCGAACCATGGAGGATGCTTCCGGAGTGGATCTGGATTGGTTTTGGCGAGGCTGGTTCTACACCACCGACCATTGCGATATCGCGATCGATAAAATCGAACAGTTTCAGGTCGATCCAAACTCACCCGACGAAAACGCGGAGATTGCCAAGGCCAAGAAAGCCGAACGAAAGCTTTCCCTTTCCAAACAAAGGGATAAACCTTTGGAAAAACGGGCCGATCAGTTCCCAGAACTCAAAGACTTTTACAACGATCACGACCCCACCAAGGTCACCGACGAGCAACGAAAAGCCTTCGAAAAGTTCAAGAGTGAGCTGTCCGAAAAAGACAAAGCGATGTTGGAAAGCACCCACCTTTACTACCGTGTGTCTTTCAAAAATCTCGGCGGATTGGTCATGCCGATTATCTTCATGGTCACTTTTGAAGATGGATCCACGCGTGAGGTTCGCATTCCCGCAGAAGCTTGGCGAGTGGACAGCACCAAATTTGATACGTTGATTATTGCCGAAAAGCCTCTGAAAACTTTGGAACTGGACCCATACAGGGAAACCGCCGACATCGATCGGAACAATAATCATTTTCCTCCCGTGATCGAGTCGACGAAGTTTCAGCTTTTCAAGATGCGACGCAATGCGGATGACAACCCGATGCAAGCGGCAAAGACAGCAGAAGCAAAGGCAGCTGAGGCAAAGGCAGCAGAAGCAAAGAAAGCCGACGCCAAGAAAGCCGACGCCAAGAAAACCAATGAATTGAAAGCCAGCGACAAGAAAGAACCGACAGCACCAGCGGTTCTCGAGAACGCCGATACCAAGCCAAAGGTCGAAGCGAAGTCGACGGAGGAATCCAAGAAGAAAAAGAAGGACAAGACGAAGAAGAAAGCAAAGGACGGGGACGGCAATGTGTAACGTGCGGCTTGTCCGAAATTTTTTGCGTCTGTCGGTCGTCGGGATTTGCCTTCTCTTTGCTTCGACGCTTTATGCTCATCCGTTCCATCTTTGTGTTGGACAAATGAAGTGGAACTCGGAATCCAATCGTTGGGAGGTTTCTCTGCGATTGCACCCTCAGGATTTAGAAAAGGCTTTGAGTGCGGAGCGAAGCAAGGACAAACCAAACGAGCGAGTTAGTGTCGACGACGACGGTTTTTCCGATCTTGCGACCAAGTACTTGGACTCCCGTTTTTTTGTTCGCAAGACACCGCTTGCCATGAACGCAGAAGAGTTCAAGGCCATTCTTCGATCCGAAACGAAGCCAGACCCAGAACTGCTGTCATCCATCAAATGGGTTGGCATGGAACAAGAGAGGGGGTGGCTTTGGATCCATCTTGAGCTGAAACAACCAAGCGTCCAGGCGGAACAACACAAACTTTGGTTGGTGCATCGCATTCTGCTCGACACAGTAGAACTTCAGGAGAACACCATTGCCATCGATCCAACGAGAACGGAGAAATACTCGCAGCAGTTTCGATCGGGGCAGGAATTTCAAGAGATGAAATCGAAGAGCAAACAGCCTATCGTGAAGTCAAGTATTCCACAGGGATCGGAATCCCCTTGAGGATGCCTTCAACAACGATGTTTCGTTTTACGATGCCCTGAAAACGGCAAACGATCAAACGAGGCTTTCGCACTTTAAGCAATTCGCACATCACAATCAGACGATCACCCGGTACTACCGGATCGCGGAATCGAACGTCTTCCAAACCGCCGAATCCGACCATCGATTTCCCCAAAAGCTCGTATTTGTGGGAGCAGTAGCAACAGACCTGGGCGACCGCTTCCAGCATTACTATCCCTGGCATGAGAGGCATGCCAGGCATATGCCCACGCACCCAGAATTCGTCGTTCGTAACGTCCTTGTAGCCAACGCAAGCGACCCGAACCGGATCCTCATGGACAATGGCCGTCAGCTGTTCCATTTCAAAACGTTGGGGATTGTACTTTCGAATCTGATCGATATCCGCAACGATTTTGTCGAAGTCGACCGTGTCTGGATCGATAATGAAGTCTTTAGTAACCACAGACGGACTCCGATTCAAAACGCCCGGAAGGCAACGAGCGTGCTTCAAAATGCAGGAAAGCACTGAATCCTGACGAATTCAGACGTCGAAGGCTAAAATCAGCTTCAAGCCTATGTCCGAACTTTTCGGCGCTTTGATTTGCGAGCTTTGCTGTTGGCCGCACGTTGACCGTGATTGGCTTTTTTTAGTTTTCGGTGAGGTTTTGTCATGATCCTGGAGTGTTAGTTACGAGTAAGGGCTGCTTTTTCCGATACTTGAATTGCATCGGGCCGGATAGAATACCAGGATTGTCAGGCTATGCAAAGGCAATTTTGACTTGCCGCGCGTTGCCCAGTAGGCATACTATACCGATAGAAACGTTCGGTAACGCTGCGGAACCTTTTCGTCAGATTTGGTTTCGCACTTCAATTTTTTTGGACTTTGGTTTTGAGGTAAGACGATGGCCGTAAATGTATCTGAAGAAGCTGCTTTGGAACTCAAAAGAGCTCACGCCGAAAGCAATCTCAACGAGGACACCTTTGTTCGAGTCGGTGTTTTGGCTGGTGGTTGTGCTGGATTTGAATACTCTTTGAGCTTCGACGACAAGTACGACGAGCAAAAAGACAGCCAATACGATCAGCACGGGGTGCGGGTTGTGGTCGACAAAAAGAGTGCGTTGCTACTCGATGGCGCTGTAATTGGTTGGCACAAAAGCCTGGAGCGACAAGGATTCACATTTGAGAACCCAAACGCGACCAAGTCCTGCGGTTGCGGCAAGTCTTTTCAGTAGGAGTTGTTCTTTCATTGGCCTTTTGGGGCTAGGAACGGGGCGTGCAGCACGCCCTGCAGCTTGCGAAGGGCCTGGGAACTGCCAACCAGATTCGGCCCTCTTTGTTCTTGGTGAGACTCATGCCATTCTCGCACCCCACGCCCACGCTTCGCTTTGGGCGTGCCACACATGCACGGCCTTCCATGCACGGCACTCACGGCCTTACATGCACGGCACTCACGGCCTTCGCTTTCGGCATGCCGCATATGCACGGCATGTCTCCTGGGGTTCGGCCCGTCCGTGGGATATATTGCTTTTTTGCAAGTCTTGACAATTCGACCTTGACATGCGGTGGGGGGAGTAAATAGTTTGGAGTAGGGGTAGGACAGTTCCTGTACTTGGTAGGGGCTTTTCCAATGAAATTCGAAAACGATGCGAATGATCATTCCATCAATCATACGCTAGAACGGTTCTTTGCAGGACTTTCTGAGTACGCGTTTCACTCTCAGTTAGGGGTGGCTGACACCGAGCTTGTGAACTACGTAAGCAAGCTTTTGGTTCGTTTCACCAAGACAGATGCATTGCACCGGATTCGACAACTGAACGGTCAGCGAGCAACGGAAGTCGTTACCATGATGACCGAAGCTCAGCACCGTATTGGGCTAGCCAAACGCGAGGTTCATCGACACATCGGTGACTTCACTCTTTTCTGGACAGGGCTTTATCCTGAGTCCTTGCGCGGCTTGCAAGGCCCAGATCGTTCAGATCAATTCGTTAGTTATTGCCATCAAGGCAAGATGGCGTACGAAATTGCGAGCGAAATAGAAGCGGATGAAGACTCTGAGGCTCCCTCCGACCTGTTGCACCGATTGAGCGAGCAATTCGAGATGTGCGCTTATGGGCTTCGTGAAATCCGTCGGCAATGGGAGTCGGGAGCAGGCTCGGACGGGGCCATATTGATGTAGTGTCGTTCGTGGGCGATCGCGGGTTTGGTTTTTTGTGACTTTGTGGCTTTGTGGCTGAGCGAGGCCCTCGCTCAGGTTTCAATTCCCCTCAGGTCTTAAATCCAACGAGCGAAGGGCCTCGCTCGTCCACATGTGTTACTTTGCTCCAGATTTTGAGTTCTGGTCCTTCTCGTTAGCCGGCTTGCTCCGTGCGACTAGCAGCGATTGCAACACGCTTTCGCGGCGCGCCTCTGGTAAGCTCTCCCACGCAAGCTTGTAGTAAAGTTCAACCGATGCCCAGTGGCGTTGTTGTTTTGCGTTGTTTGCGAGTGACAGATAGTAAGCCGTATCGGAGTTTGTCTGCTCGGGACTCGCTTTTTCACGATGAGTCAACGCAGCTAAGTATTCATATTCAGCACTTTGCGATTGAACTCCCTTTTTTCCACCTGCATACTGCGAAGGCTTGGATCGACTGCCGACCAAATCGGGAACGGTCGGTTTGCTGCCCGCTTGCGAACGGATCATGAGATCGAGTTCGTTCAAATCGATGATCGTTGCTCGAGCCGTCACACTTGCCGCGGAACGAGTTGAGCCAATCGCACTGGAGCCCGGACCAAGAGACTGGCTTCCGGCCGAGTATCTTCGATTGCCACCCAGGTAAGCCGTGCCCGAATCGGGAGCTAAAACACTGGTTTGGAGCGTGAATGTGCCTGTCGTCGGCAGCTGAACGATTTGAGAAAAAGCATTGCTGGCTGGAATTGTGGCAAATACAAACAACGCCACGCTAGCCAGTCGCGATCTTCTCCCAACTCTGTTTATCAACATTTTTGAAAGCCTTTCGTTCGGCCAGTCGTAGTAATTAGATTTTCGGCAAAGAGTAGCCGAGCAAAACACCGGCCAAAATAGAGGCCATCCAGTATATCATCACTGTACCGAAGAGTTTCTGCGACCTTATTCTCGAAAACATGTAGTAGACGAGGTAAAACGGAATAAACAAACATAGGAGGCCTTGATTTCTTGACTCAAAAAAAGCAGTGAAAATCAATGCTACGTAGGCGAAAACGGAAACCAGCATTAAACCAGATCCTGCGGACGCCGCCATGACGGGAAGCCAATCCGCTTTTTGAATCCTTGCCATGAACTCCACTTTGGAAATCTCACCTGTTTGGCCCGCGTCCTTTTTGACCAACGCGCCCCCCACAAACATCAAGAGCCCCAAGAGGGATGCAAACATCATCCACCACGGCGTTCCGCTGGTCATCATGCGTTTCTGCGTGGAAGCCTCTCGAACCATCATGTCAGCGGCTTCGTTTAATCGCTTGTTTCCAAATTGTTTCTTTTCTAAGGTTTTGTGCCCTTCAACCTTGGTCCCCTCCGTAAAATTGAAACCGCAGTGAGTGCAAAGCACAGCCCCGGGCCTGGATGGCTGATCGCAATTGGGGCAGAACATTCCAGATTTCTGGACCAGTCCCGCCGCGTCCAGCAACCCAGCCATCGAGCTGGCTGTCGCGGACTGGCTGACGGGCGATGACTGGGCGGGTTTTTGGGTTCCAGATTGCTTAGACGGGCCACCTGCCTCACTCTCTGCCGCAGGGATTCGAATCAGCTGCTGGCACTTCGGGCATTTGCCTGACTTACCCGCCATGCTGTCGGGAACATTCAAGCTTTGTCCACATTGGCAGGTGACACGGATCGGCATGCTATCCACTTTCGTTCGAAAAATATTGGTGCTTATTTGAACTAATATTCTGGACCGAGACACACGCCAGAACAACGGCATTCCTTGATTTTTCTTTAGGATTGGACAAGTTGAGATTTTGCCTTGCCGCGTATGGCACGAAAGTTGCTCTCTGGGCGGTCTTCCAGCGTGCAATGCCGTTTTGGCGTTTTGCACCTACCGAACCACAAACTCACTCACCTCTTTTACTAGCATGGAGTTCCGTTCAATGGCTGCCGCAACCAAAGAAAAGACCAAGGTTAAGCTCGTACCACTTGGCGATCGGATCGTTGTCCAACGAGAAGTTTCGCAAGAGAAAACAAGCGGCGGGATTTTCTTGCCTGATTCAGCCAAGGATCGCCCAACTCGCGGCAAGATCATCAGCATCGGCGATGGGCGTGTCCTGGACAACGGAAGCCGCTCGACACTCCAGGTCAAAGTCGGTGATCTCGTGCTATTCACCAGCTACGCGGGCGAAAACATCGAAGTCAACGGCGAAGAATACCTGATGATGAGCGAAAACGAAGTTCTCGCGATTATTGGCTAATTCACGCCGAATCCCCCGATTCGAAACCACTTTACTCAACATAGATTTACGGAGTTTTTCAATGGCAAAAATTATTGCTTTCGATCAAGAAGCACGCGAAGCGATTCGTCGCGGCGTTAGCAAATTGGCCCGCGCGGTCAAAGTCACCCTCGGACCTCGTGGCCGAAACGTTATTCTTCAGAAGAGCTTCGGCAGCCCAACCGTGACCAAAGACGGTGTGACGGTTGCTAAAGAAATTGACTTGGAAGACGTTTACGAAAACATGGGCGCCCGCATGGTTCGCGAAGTCGCTTCCAAGACCAGCGATGTCGCTGGTGACGGAACCACGACCGCAACCGTCATGGCCGAAGCCATTTTCAACGAAGGCCTCAAGGCTGTCGTTGCCGGCGTGAACCCAATCCAAATGAAGAGCGGTATCGAAGCCGCCGTGACCGACATCACCGAAAAGCTTCGCAAGATGTCGATCAAGATCAAAGACAAGTCCGAAATGGCTAACGTTGCCAGTATCGCTGCCAACAATGACCGAGCCATCGGAAACTTGCTCGCTGACGCCATGGAACGCGTTGGCAAAGACGGCGTCGTCACCGTCGACGAAGGCAAGAGCCTTCACGATGAACTCGAGTTTGTCGAAGGCATGCAGTTCGATCGTGGCTACCTATCGCCTTACTTCGTAACCGATCCAGGCACCATGGAAGCCGTACTCGAAGACCCCTACATTTTGGTCTACGAAAAGAAGGTCACCAACATCAAGGATTTGGTTCCAGTTCTTGAGCAAGTCGTTCAACAGGGCAAACCGCTGTTGATCATCGCTGAAGACGTCGAAGGCGAAGCCCTCGCAACGTTGGTTATCAATCGTCTGCGTGGCACGTTGCAAGTCTCTGCTGTTAAAGCTCCTGGCTACGGCGATCGCCGCAAGGCCATGATGGAAGACATCGGAATTCTAACCAACGCAACCCCGGTCTTCGAAGCCCTCGGCAAGAAGCTGGAAACACTGACTTTGGCAGACCTAGGTCGTGCGAAGAAAGTCATCATCGACAAGGACAACACGACGATTATCGAAGGTGGCGGAAAAGCCAGCGACATCAAGTCCCGCATCGACCAGATCCGACGCGAAATCGATAACACCTCCAGCGATTACGATCGCGAAAAGCTCGAAGAGCGGTTGGCCAAGTTGGCTGGTGGCGTCGCTAAGGTGAACGTCGGTGCTGCAACCGAAAGCGAAATGAAAGAAAAGAAAGCCCGTGTTGAAGATGCTTTGCATGCAACCCGCGCTGCCATCGAAGAAGGCATTCTACCTGGAGGTGGCGTTGCTCTTCTACGTGCGTCCACTCAAGTCTCACCAGCCGAAACGTTGACGACGGACGAAGTCACCGGCTACAACATTGTTATCCGTGCATGCCGTTCACCGTTGACCATGATCGCAGCCAACGCTGGCCAAGACGGTGGCATCGTGTGCTCCAAAGTTGCAGAGGCCAAGGGCAATAACGGTTACAACGCGCTTACCAACGTCTACGAAGACTTGGTCAAAGCTGGCGTAATCGACCCGACCAAGGTCACTCGCACTGCCTTGAGCAACGCAGCATCAGTAGCGACGCTATTGTTGACGAGCGACGCATTGATCGCCGAGAAGCCAAAGCATGACCATGGCAAGAAGCCAGCCGGCGGCCACGGTGGCGATTACGACATGTACTAAGACAACTTCTCAACCAAGAGAAGTCTTAAAACAGAAACCTCGGTCCCGTACCGAGGTTTTTTATTTGGAGTGCTGGGATTCATCCCAGCTTTAAGATGAGCCGGCGTGGAAAGAGCAAGTCCGACAACCAATTACAGTCACCTGCTTTGGATTGGCGACTGCGATTCACTTCAAGCGTCCACGTGCAAGTCGTGGATTGCGAGTTCAATATCCGCGGAGCGGCTTTGCCGTGCATGCCTCTGGCTTTACGCCAGGGGTACTGACCATCCTTTCTAGAGAGATGGTAACGATCCCCCGAGTAAAACTCGAGTAAAACTCGGGGGCATTGTCATGCCACCTTCAACTCAACCAAGCTGGCAAAGCACCCATGGCTGGCAGTTCCACCATTTGGATCTTCTCAATCGCGCTGATCGCCATCAATTGATCCAACGCAACCTTCGGCGGAATCCCATCGAGGTTGAGCACCCCAATCGCGTGCCCTCCAGGTTGCTGGCCCGCTCGTCCCACCGACATCTGACCAATGTTGACTTGATGCTGGCCGAACACCGTACCTACCCGACCAATAATGCCTGGCACGTCGGTGTGCGTGAAGAACAACATGTGGCCGTCCAGATAGGCTTCCAGCCGATAATCGTCGATTGAGATCAAGCGTGACATGTTGTTACCAAAGACCGTCACGCCAGCTTTTACCTTTTTGCCACTGCCGCTGACCTCAGCCGTAATCGAAGAGCTGAAAGCACCCAATTCTCGATTTCTATTTTCCGTCAATTCGATTCCATGTTCGCGGAGCAGCATTTCCGAATTGATAATATTGACGTCGTCCGCCATGGCTCTTTCCAGCAAACCGGCACAGAAGGCCGACGTGAGTAGTTTCGTATCCTTGTCGGCAACTTCTCCGCGGTAGTTGAGTTGGCATGAACCGATGCTCCCATCGTGCCACTGAGCCATCAGCAGACCAAGCCGATAGGCTGCGTCGAGATATCCACGCAGCGCATCCAAGGTCTTGGGATCGAGCGACGCGACATTGACCGCATGTCGAATTTCGCCGGTTTTGAAGAAATTGATCAATAGCTGTATGCCTTCGATGGCAACCTGGGTCTGGGCCTCTTCGGTGCTAGCCCCTAAATGCGGCGTGCAAATGACACCGGGCATACCAAACAACGGGCTATTGGTACAGGGCTCCTCCTCGAAGACGTCCAACGCCACACCTGCGATGATGCCACGTTTTAAGCCTTCCACCAATGCTGCTTCCTCATAGATGCCTCCACGCGCGCAATTGATCAACCGAACGCCTTTTTTCAGAATATCCAATTGCTTCATGCCGACCAAATGTTTGGTTTCGTCTGTCAACGGCGTGTGGACGGTCAGGTAGTCCACTCGCGGCAACAACTCTGCAATGGAATTGGATTTCTCGACCCCCATCTTGGTCGCTTGCTCATCCGACAAAAACGGATCGAAGGCAATCACTCGCATTCCGAAGGCCAATCCTCGCGTCGCAACTTCGCGACCAATACGCCCCATGCCGATCACCCCAAAAGTCTTGTCGGCAAGTTGACTCCCCATGAACGTCTTTCGGTCCCAACGTCCCTCGCACAAACTCTGGTAAGCCGGCGCGACGGAACGAGACAGCCCAAGCATCAGTGCAAACGCATGCTCGGCTGTACTGAGCGTATTGCCCGCGGGTGTATTCATAACGACAATACCGAGCCGCGTTGCAGCCGTCTTGTCGATGTTGTCGGTGCCGACTCCAGCTCGAACGATGGCTCGCATCCGTTTGTTGCCTTCCAACGATGCAGCTGTAATTTTCACCCCGCTTCGAACGATAGCGCCGTCAAACTCACTGAGCGACCTGCGCAATTCCTCCCCCTTCAACCCCGTTCGCACTTCGTATTCGAAGTTTTTTTCAGCGTTGAGAAGATCGAAGCCTTCTTGAGCAATAGGGTCAAGAACTAAAATGCGAAACGTCATGGAAGATGTGCCGATAGAAAAGTGGAGTGGAGGTGGACTTGGCCGATTATGAGTTTTTGGACGCGAAGTAGTCCATCAGTTGAGCCAGCGATTGGACGCCGGCCATAGGCATGGCGTTGTAAATGCTGGCTCGAATACCACCGACGCTTCGATGCCCTTTGAGTGAATCGAGACCCAGGGCTTGAGCTTGCGTCAAGAACGCTTTCTCAAGATTGTCGTTCGGAAAGCGGAACGTAGCGTTCATGAGCGAACGGGATGCCTTTTGAGCATGGGCCAAATACATCGTAGGGTGTCGATCGATTGCATCGTAGACCCATTTGGCTTTCTCCTGATTGATCTTGAGCATCGCTTCCAGCCCACCGATCGTCTTCTCCACCCATTCCGTAACGAGTCCTAGGACATAGACTGCGAACGTGGGTGGCGTATTCCACATCGACTCTTCTTTAGCGTGGTTGTTGAAGTTGAGGTAACCAGGCAAGTTGTCGCTCGAGCGAGCCAGCAAGTCCTTGCGAATAATCACTACCGTGACCCCCGCTGGCCCAGCATTCTTCTGTGCGCAGGCATAGATGAGCCCGTACTTCGAAACGTCGATCGGTCGGTGCAAGATATCGGACGAGCAATCGCAAACCAAAGGAGCTGATGAACTCAGGTCGTGCGGAAACTGAACACCTTGGATGGTTTCATTGCTGGTGATGTGCACGTAAGCAGCATCGGGCCGTATTTTGAGTTCCGCCTCGTCAGGGACCCGGTCGTAGTTGGTCGCGGCCGAATCATAAATGGCTTCTGCACCGCCTTCGCGTTTAGCCTCCCCAATGGCGTATTTGCCCCACGAACCTGTCAGTACGTATTGAGCGGGACCCGCTTGTCCTCGCAATAGATTCATAGGAATCATCGAAAACTGAAGCCTGGCTCCCCCTTGCAAAAACAGGACATCGTAGTCCGATGGGATGCTCAGCAGCCGTATAAGACGCTGCTTGGCCGCTTCCTGTATGGCAATGAATTGCTTGCTGCGGTGGGAAAGTTCCATCACCGAAGCGCCGCAACCGGGCAAGCAAAGCATCTCGTCTCGGATACGTTCAAGAACAGGCACCGGAAGCACGGCCGGACCGGAGGAGAAGTTAAAAAGTCGTTTTTCCATTATTCCCGTGTTATTCAGCAGTCGAAATCGTCGGATGTCTCAGAAACACCATACATCCCCAGCAGGTTCGGATTTTACGTCTAGAATGCTTCAGGTGGAAGGAGTAATGAAATAGCTCCTACCCTGGGTGACCGTTTTTCCAGAATGACTCATAACTAGCTAATGTCGCATCGCAGCACACGCCAGGTGGTAGAGGATCTCCGCTTAAATGACCGGCTAATCGAAATAACTGCCCCCCTCTCAACCCATTTAGAAATGGCTGAAGTCCAGCGCCGCGTTAACGCAAGGAGCGGTCCTGCCATTCTTTTTTCTAATCCCGTCGGAAGCAAATTCCCGATGGTAAGCAATCTATTCGGTTCGTTGGACCAAGCCAGATTTTTGTTTCGCAAGACCATCGATCGAGTGCGACGTGCGATCGAACTCAAAATCGACCCCAACGAATTCTTTAAGCGACCGTGGCGATACGCTTCTGCCCCATGGACTGCATGGACCATGCTCCCCAAATGCGTTCGGTCCGGTGCGGTTCAACGCAACGAGACAAGAATCGATGGGCTCCCACACTTGATCTCTTGGCCCGACGACGGTGGCCCATTTGTGACACTTCCTCAAGTTCTCAGTCAAGGACCTTCTAATTCGCTGATGCAATGCAATCTTGGCATGTATCGCGTGCAACTTTCAGGCAACGACTATCAAACCAACGAAGAAATCGGCTTGCACTACCAACTGCATCGCGGAATTGGCGTTCATCATCAGCAAGCCCTTGCTGAGGGACGTCCATTTCGAGTTGCAATCAGTGTCGGCGGCACGCCAGCCATGACCCTTGCAGCGGTCATGCCACTACCAGAAGGGTTGAGCGAATTGACGTTCGCGGGAGCACTTGCGGGACACCGCATTCCTATGATTACTTCTCGCGATCACGCCCCGCTTTATGCGGATGCGGATTTCGTTATTCATGGCACGATTGACCCAAGTTCCATGAAACGAGAGGGACCCTTCGGGGATCATCTAGGCTACTACGCCAAGGAGCACGACTTCCCCTGGATGCGCGTCGAACAAGTCTATCATCGGGATGGAGCCATCTGGCCGTTTACGGTCGTTGGGAGACCGCCGCAGGAAGACACCACGTTTGGGCAATTGATTCACGAACTCACCGGCCCAATCATCGCAACGGTTTTGCCGGGCGTCAAAGCAGTCCATGCGGTGGATGCTGCCGGAGTTCATCCCCTGCTTCTAGCCATCGGCAGCGAACGCTACTCGCCATACCGAAAGCCCGATCGGCCACAAGAATTGCTTACGCAAGCCAATGCGATCCTCGGGCAGGGACAGATGTCGCTCGCCAAGTATGTGATGATCGTTAACTCGCTGGACAACCCATCGTTGGACATTCATCACATCGATGCGTTTTTGATTCATTTGCTCGAGCGGATCGACTGGTCGCGCGATTTGCATTTCCAAACGCGGACTACGATGGACACGCTCGACTATAGCGGCGATGGATTCAATCAAGGCTCGAAACTCGTAATGGCCGCCAGCGGTCCGAAGCGATTCGAACTCTCGACTGAGCTGCCGACGTCATTTTTTCTGCCAAACGGTTTTTGCAATCCTCGATGGTGTTTGCCTGGAGTGCTGGCAGTTCAAGGAACCGAAGCGAAGCCAAACGTTTCGACGCTTATTGAGCATTGGGATGGAATGTCCCAAGCCATGGGCCGCACTTGGAAGAGCGACTTGAACTGGCGCGGTATGCGTATCGTTGTCTTAGTAGATGATTCCGATTTCACTTCGCGGTCGCTTAACAACTTCCTATGGGTGACGTTTACCCGAAGCAATCCGGCCAAGGACATCGATGGCGTTGGGACTTTTACCGAAGACAAGCATTGGGGCTGCACAGGTCCGCTGGTGATCGATGCAAGAAGGAAACCGCACCATGCACCGCCTCTTATCGAAGACAAGATGGTCACGGCAAAAATCGATGCTTTAGCAGCCAAGGGTGGCCCGATCGCTAAGTATCTGTAGTTGGAGATTAGCTGACGGAAAGCCACTTCGTTTAACCGCGTGGGCATCGCCCCGCGTTTTACAGTGCTCGCGGCCCGATGGGCACGCGGTTAAACGAAGAAACGTTTGTGTAGGTGGTGTGGCCTACATGGCACATGTGGGTGGTTTTGTGGCAGGAGTGACCGCGGCGGTCCTTTGCCGAACGCAACTACGCGTGGAGCCCGATACCGTGCTTAGTCGACAATACTATCGCGACCCTCGATCGCGCAAACTCTGGTAGAAGTGGCGTAAGCTTCCAGCTTGCGCTTTTCTGAGGTCGATTCGATGGCAGGAACGGCAAATGCGTTTCGCTACCGCTGGGTTCATCCCAGCGGAGCGATAATTGGCAGCTACAACAATTTAGAAACGCGCTGATCGCTCTCCGCCGAGTTCATCTCGAGTTCATCTCGGCGTAAGCAACGTTTGTCGAGACGAGACGTTGCTTCCGCCGGTTATAAACCGACGGAGAGCCCATGCTGACGCATTGGTTATGAAGGTAGCCGCCAATTGTGGCCTCCATCGGGGCAGGCCCGCATGGAAGGCTTTTTCGTCTTCGCTTATCCGCGGAGCCTGTTCCATCTGGGCAATGGAAACTAGCCAACGGCGGTGAAAATCAGTATGATTGCCAACACGAAGGTGCCCTCGATCGACGGTGACGAGGCGACGGTGACGAGGCGAGTTCGAACGAGATCGTGTTCCATTCAAAGACACCGGAGTCGGCAATAGCAGCGATTCGCGTGTTTGCTTAAAACCGAAAGTGAAGAGCATAATATGGTCACACGCCGCAGTTTCATTCACGATGTTGCATTGACGGCAACCGCCACGAGCTTGATGCCACGCGCGTTTTCGAATGGTGAGGCGCGTACCGCACAAGGAGAAGTCGTTTCGTTCTTCATTGTCGGCGATACCCACTATTGCGCCGACTGGTCGGAGGTATCAATAATGAACGAGAACTCAGCCAGCACCAACGCATCACTTGTGACGCAATTGAATGAACTGCCTGGAACACTTTTTTCCGCCGAGGTCGGAGGGGGAAGAGTTTTGCCACCACATGGCGTCATCCATGTGGGCGACATCGTGGACAACGGCGACAAAGGACCGTCGAAATTCAAAATGGCAGAGACAGAAACCGCAGCCTTCGTCGCAGACTGGGGACTCAACGGCCACGAAGGTAGACTCAAGTGGCAAGTTCGCGAGGTGCACGGCAATCACGATAGCCCAAATGGTGATGGGCCGGTGATAAGTCTCATCAAGGAACGCAACAAAAAGCGCACCGGTCTAGCAAACGTCTCCGAAAACGGATTGCATTATTCTTGGAACTGGGGCGGAGTGCATTTTGTCTGCCTGGGCATCGTCGTAGGGGATGCGCCTGAAGTGACACGTAAACGTCGCTACGCACCTTTGGGTAGTTTGCCGTTCTTGAGGCAGGACTTGGAAACGCATGTCGGCAAGAGCGGTCAGCCAGTCGTGTTCGTGAATCACGTGGACGTACACCGCTATTCTCTTGCTGTACCTGACGAAAAAGTTATCCACAACGAATGGGATTACGGAGATGCGCAAGCGTTTTACGAGACCGTGAAGCCGTATCATATCGCCGCCACGCTTTGCGGACACACACATGTTCGCAAGATTGCACGTTGGAACGGCAGCAACGACGATAGGGTTGCGGATGGCGTGCCATTTTTGAATACGGATAATGCGGGTCACTACAACAAGCCCGCGCAAGCAATCCTGCATGTTGAGATCGATGCAATTGAGATGCGAGTTCGGGAGATCGCCACAGAAGACGGATGGCAGACGGCTAGGTGGACACCGCAGCTATGGAGATTTCCTCTGCAAGGTTAAATGGCGTTTGTGCAAATCCATTAAGAAAGACCCCAGCACACGGTAGTCCAAATACGAAACCGCTTTCCAGTTCGCGAATTTCCTACCGATGATAACTCGCTACCTATGATGACTCGCTACCGTATTGCGGTTTGGATTTTGGCTTTGCTCTTGGGGGCACAGGCACATTCGCTCCGAGCAGAACCAACTCTTGCCACCTTTTTTGCCGATATCACCATCCCGATTGGTCATCCTTGCATGGGGGGCGGAGTTACACCGGCTCAAAGCATCCGAGAGCGGTTGCAAGCCAAGGGTTTCGTGCTGACGCTTGACGATCAAAAACCGTTTGTCATGATCTCGCTCGATTGGTGCGAGGTTCGTGGCAGTTTGTACGACGATTGGCGTAGGGCGATCTCAAAGGAGCTAAATACAGACCCGCAGCGCGTGCTCGTAAGCAGTACGCATGTCCACGATGCCCCGGTGATGGATGCCGAAGCAGAATTTCTCCTGCATGAAACGGAGAAACAAGGCCATTGGAAAGAGTTGCCTCCGCCCG
>JANMLD010000008.1:0-30852 GCA_031372345.1 Pirellula sp. | reverse complement strand
CACCACTACGGCAAGTAAAGATGGCAGCATCTCGACCGTCACAGCCCAAGGGAAGAGCCGTATGCGGTAGTTCCGCACGTACGGATCTGTGCGGGGGGCGGCCAGCAATGGCCGTCCCTACCGCGATAGTCATTGTTTGGTTGTTGGGGCAAACTGCTTTTCAAAACAATGACTCCTGACCTCCCTTGTTCCTGACCTCGCATTGGCTGCGGCCTGCCGAATGGCCTTATTGACCAATTCTGTTATCTGATCTTCGCTTTGGAAGATTTCGTTTGCACCTGACATGACTTTACTACCTCGGGTTCATTTGGGGAATGCCCTCTAACCAAAAAGCTTACGGATCGGTTCACCCATTGCAAGTCGGTGCGGTCGCCCCAACGGATCATGGATGTCTACCGAATGATTGATGCCAAATCGCCAATAAATCGTGGCTGCGATATCGCCAGGCGTTACTGGTTCACTTGCAGGATAGCCGCCTTGTTTGTCGCTCGATCCATAAATGGCTCCCCCGCAAACACCTCCTCCGGCCATGAGTACCGAATAGCAATGAGGCCAATGATCACGACCAGCAGTTGTGTTGATTTTCGGGGTCCTGCCAAATTCACCAGTGGCGACGATGAGAGTGGATTCCAGCAGTCCGCGTTGATCGAGATCCTCGATGAGCGCCGAAAGGGACTGGTCGGCTTGTGGTAGCAGATAGTTTTTGTGTTGACTGGAACCATTGGCGTGGGCATCCCAGTTTTGGCCTTGCTGTTTGCAATCGTAGATATTGATGAACTGAACACCTGCCTCGACTAGTCGACGCGCAAGCAAAAGATTCTGGCCTCGCATTTGTCTCGCGAATCCCATTTCGGCACCACCGCCATTGACTTCACCTTTGCATGCAGGATCTGTTCCGAAACCATATCGCTGCCGTACCGCATCGGGTTCGCGGGTTATGTCCATCGCTTTGCGAATCGACTCGGATTCGATCAGTTGCAAAGCCCGATCATGGTAGCGGCTCATGGAATTAATCGATGGATGGGACGCGTTCCATAGCGACGTGTTGAGTTGAGAGAGCAAGCCGCGTCGCTCAGCCATACGATCCAAGGTGACTCCTTCGCGTAGCCCCAACGCGTCCACCAAATAATGCTTTGCAACGGGATCGACTTCGATTCTTAACGGGTCCCAAGCGTTGCCAAGAATTCCTCCTCCCTGACATGGAGTAGGGACGACGTTTTGAAATACGAACGGAAGCGCAGCGTAGGGGACCTGAGACGCAGTCTGAGGCTTCATGTACGACACGGCACTACCAAAACTCGGATAGAATTGCGGAATCGGCTCAAACAATTCGCGATCGGTGCCTTCGAGTGGCCGACCGGTCAATGCATGGATCGATGCGGAATCGTGCAAGGTGGCGCTATGATGCACACTGCGGATTACCGCGACCTTGTCCATGACTTGGGCCATGCAAGGTAGGTGTTCGCAGATCTGTAGTCCAGGAATCTTGGTGGAAATCGGTCGGAAATCGCCGCGGATTTCGGTAGGCGCATCGGGTTTCATATCGTAGGTGTCGATATGGCTTGGCCCACCGTAATAAAACAAAAAGAGATGCACGATCGAATCGGTTGGAAATCGAGCGGTCTTGAACCGAGTGCCAATCTTGAAGGGTCAAAACCACCCATGGTCAGGGCGCACGTCGAAGCACCCGCGAGACGGACAAACGCGCGCCGTGAAACGCCCTGAGGTGAAATGTCCATGCGGCGATCCGTTGAAGCGATCAAAACACAAACCGATAGTAGATCTAATCATTGTAAACACAAATCGGTCATTCAAGTCTTGAAGAATTGTGCATGGTCGCCGAAAAAAGCGATTCAAATGTCTATTGCGCGCTGTATCTTTGAAGTCAACCGGCCCCACGTCGGAAACAGAGCGAGCATCGAGAACAGAATGATTCCAACCAGGACCAGCAACGCGTTTTTTTGGCTCTGGTTATATAAGACAATACAGAAAAACCCAGGGCCCTCGCAAATCGCGTTGGAAATGATGTGCCGAGTATTTTGATTTACGCAAGCGGCAACCACACGACTATCCACACCGGTCGGAGCATCGTTTCGAGGCACAATGCGACTTGCTCCAATTCCTGTAAATCCGAGCACCAGAGCGGTAGACACGGCTGACAGACACAGAACCGCCGTGATCAAGAAAAGTTCGAACGAAAGCACCGTTGGCTTCACTTGCGCAGATGCTTGAAAGAAAGTTAAGGACGCATACGTTATCAAGCCCATCATCAATGCGCACGAAATCACCTGCATGATTCGAAGCTGACCCCGTAAAAACTCTTTTGTCTCCTCATTCCAGTGAATATCGATCTCCAGCAGGTTGCCGTGATTCTGAGATGATTGGTAGGGATTATTCGAGTTATCGGCCAAAATTGAACTCCTAATTGTACGGTTTGAAAGCCCATTGGTCGCGATGAGGAAGGCAAACACTCTGTATCGACACGTGCTTGGAATATCTACTCCTTCGCCTGTTTTATTTCGCTTTTCTGTGGAAAACGGACGGTCACGTAATCGTGCATGGCGGTGACGAGGAGAGTCAAGGGTTGTGGTTGTTTGACGTCGAATCGCGGGGAGCTGGTAAACACTTGTCCAACGCGTCATTCATCTCCTCGGTTACTTTCAGTCCGAATGGCGATATCGCAGTGTATGGGACGATGGGAGCCGACCTCTTTGTTATCGACGTCAATAACGGCAAGCAAAAGATCTGCTTGACGAACAATCGATTGACTCAACGTTTGCAAGTCAATCCAATGGAAAACTTGAACAAACAGCGTGGTGGAATATTGGACATTGCTTTTCACCCACAAGGTGGGCTTGTCGCCAGCGCGGCGGAGGATGGCACGATCCACCTTTGGCAAGTCAACACGGGCCGACTGATTCAGCAAATCGAGGGTGATCATGGACCGATCAGCAGTCTCTCTTTTGATCCAGATGGAACGCATCTTTCCGCGTTGGGGCTTGGTACACGCGACGAACTTCGTTCGACTGAGAATCCTGGAGCGCTGACCGTATATCGCCTGGTCGATCACGGGGCGACGGGTCACGGCACGGAGTGCCGTGCTACACTGCAAAGGATTTGGAATTGGGGACAAATGCAGTGAAGAATGATGTGCAGACGGTTCCGGCGTACGATCCCGTTTCACTCAAGGCCGCCAATCTACCAGTATGAACAGGACGGAAAGACAATTCGTGAGCCGCATGCGTAGCTGAATTCTTAAAAATCCCGCTACGGTAAGTTGTGATTTGCCGCTCGCCTTAATTGCGGTTGAAGTGCGGTTTGTTTAGGAAACGACTGCGACCATTTCCTTTCAATGAAAATCCTAAGGTCGTCAAGCAATGAATAGGCGACTGGGGTTGCCAGCAAGCTGATCAACAACGAAAGCGCTTGGCCGCCGATAATGACTTTCGCCATACTGGCGCGCGCGCTTGCGCCAGGTCCTTGTCCTAATGCAATCGGAACCATGGCTGCCATCAGCATCACGGTCGTCATGAGGATCGGGCGAAGTCGCGTGTGATTGGCTTCGAGAATCGCCGCTTCTCTCGGCATGCCACTTCGTCGCAGTTCGTTGGTTTTATCCACTTGCAGGATACCGTTCTTCTTAACGATCCCAATCAGCATAAACAAACCGAACATTGCGTAGAGATCCAGCGGCGTTCGAAAAAGAAGCAGCGATAACAGGCCAAACGGAAACGTCACAGGCAACGCGGCGAGAATACTGATCGGATGCATCCAGCTTTCAAACTGGGCAGCCAAGATCAGGTACATGAAGGTGACGCTCAACGCGAGTGCGACCATGAAGTAGTAGGCTGTTTCATTCAACATGTCCGCTTGCCCTCCGAAGACGATTTGATACTCCGGGGGCAAATTCATCTCCGCAACGCTTCTGTTGGCAAATTGCACGGCTTCGTTGAGCGACACTTCGTCGGGATGAGCCATCAACGTAACCGTGCGCTGACGGTTCAATCGATCGATCTGACTTGGTCCCTGTTTTTCTTGAGTCTCCGCCAAACTGCTCAATTGGACTTGTCCCACGGATGGGGAGGGAATCGAAAGGGTCAGCAGGTCGTTGGAATCGGTGCGGAATTGTTTGTCTGCTCGAAGCCAAACGTCGTATTGTTCTGTCCCCTCTTTGAAGCTCGAAACAATTTGACCACCGACCAAAACGCTGAGCGTGTTGGCGATCATTTGAACGGGAATCCCCAAATCCATGGCTCGCTCCCGATCGATGTTCACTTGCAGTTCGGGCTTTCGCATCGAAAGGGTCGAATCGATATCGACTAATCCGGGCAATTCTCGCAGCTTGCTTTTAAGCACGTCTGCGTAGGTTGCCAACTCCTCCACGCCAGGACCTTGCAAACTGATCTGAAAAATCCGGCTGTCGCCGTTAGGTCCGCCCCCTAGCGCCGAAACATCGGATACGGACGTTCTGAGATCAGGATAATCTCGAAGGATTTCGCGAACGCGGCGCATCAAATCGAACTGAGTAAACTCCCGCTGCTCAAGTTCCACCAACCGAAGATAAATCGATCCACGCGTGACATCGCCTTGCCCCTTGGCCGTTCCGGACTGTCCAATCGAAACAAAGCGATGCACCACCCCGGGTAACTTAGACAACCGCTCTTCAATTTCGGTAACGACTTGATTGGTGCGATCCAACGTGTAACCTTCAGGTGTAATGAACCCTACTTGCATTTCGCTTTGATCATCGCGTGGCACGAGATTCGCACCGAGGTTCATGGCAATGGGGACGGTGGATGCAATGATCAGCAGGCACGCAACTACGGTCATCCATCGATGCCGAAGCGACCAACGCAAGCAGATCGCGTACGTGCTTTCAACGGCTTGATAGACCCATCCTGATTTCGAACTGGAATGCCCAGGTCTCTGTTTCTCGATCTTAAGAAAGCGAGAGCAAAGCATAGGCGTAAGCGTGAACGAGACGAACAGACTCATCATAATGGCAAAGGCAACGGTCAGCCCAAAGCTGCTGAAAAACCGGCCAACCATCCCACCCATGAACGCGACGGGAACAAAGATCACAACGAGAGACAAACTCGTTGCTAAGACCGCCATCGCGATTTCACGTGTCCCGATACTGGCGGCTGCCATGGCATCCAAGCCATTCTCTTCCATGTGGCGAAAGATGTTCTCATGCACCACCACCGCGTCATCGATGACAACGCCGATCGCCAAAATCAATCCCAGCATCGTAATGTTATTAAGCGTAAAGCCCATGCTTTGCATGAACAGAAATGTAGGGATGATCGACGTTGGGATGGCAAGGGTTGCAATCAAGGTGGTTCGCCAATCTCGAATGAACAAAAGTATCGTTGCCCCCACCAAAATCACGGCAAGGAGCAAGTGAAAGCGTACCTCTTCCATCGAGACGCGAATGAATCGGGACTGGTCTTGCGTGATCTCGACTTGAATATCGCTTGGCAAGGCTTTGCGTATGCGATCCAATCGCTTCTGGACCGCATCCGAAATGGACACCGTGTTGGTTCCGGATTGTTTTTGAACAAACAGGCTGACTGCGTTTTGCCCATCGAGCCGACTTAGGCCGCGTGGCTCTTCGAAGGAATCTTCCGCGACTCCAATGTCCTTAATACGAATGGGGTAACCTTTTCGATTCGCAACAATCAATTCATTGAACTTTTCCGAGGTTGCGACGCGTCCCAAAGTCCGTAGGACCATTTCCCGCTGGCCTTGATCGATGATGCCGCCTGGGACTTCTAAGTTTTGACTCACCAACGCCTGACGAACTTCCTCGATCGATACGCTGTAAGCCTTGAGGCGATCGGTATCGACACGAACATTGATGGCCCGGTTGCGACCGCCTGTTAAGAAAACATTGCCCACTCCTGGCACCGTTTGTAGTAACTCTTGGATTTGGTGTTTCGCAATTTCCGTGACTTCGCGAACATCCCGTTTGCCGGAAACACCGATCGTGATGATGGGCGCTGCGTCCAAATCGAACTTGTTCACCAAAGGTGTTTCAATTCCATCAGGTAATCGTCGGACGACAGACGAGATTTTGTCGCGGGCCTCTTGCGCTGCAACGTCGCCATTCTTCTGCAATACAAACCGAATGACGACGGTAACGCTCCCTTCGCGAGTCGTCGATCGCATCTCGTCGATTCCCGAAATCGTGTTAAGCGTTTCTTCGATCGGCTTCGTTACCGAGGACTCCATTTCCTCGGCGCTGGCACCAGGCAATGCCGCAGAAACCGAAATCACTGGAAAGTCGACTTTTGGAAAAAGGTCCACCCCGATGTCAAAGTACGACACGATCCCGAGCACGACCGGAACGGCGACAAGGACCCACGTAAAGACAGGTCGTCGAATGCAAATGTCAGATAGATTCATCTTGGCGTTTCCCGAACGGCGATAGCAATACCATCGGACAGCAGTCGTTGACCACTGGTGATTACGACGGAATCGCCAGGCAGCTTTGGGGAAGCGATCTCAACCCAATCGCTCGATTGTTCGCCGAGCGTGACTTTGATTTCTTGAGCCGTGCCGTTTCGCTCCAGAAAGACCTTGTGGATGCCAGCGAATGAGTAAAGTCCAGCCAAAGGGATTGTCGTAGCATTCTCGTCCTTGCTGATCAAGACTCTAGCCTTGGCGAAACCGCCTGGCTTGAGCAAGCCGGTCGCATTCGGCACATCCACTTCCACAATAAAGGTTCGAGTGGAACGGTCAATTGCAGGCCCAATCCTCGCAACGGATCCTATTGTTGGTTGTAAGGTCGATCCCGTTAGTATTTCGACACTTTGCCCGACGACAACATCGCCACTATGCGATTCGGGGACCGAAAGTTTTAGCTTGAGCGTACGACCGAGTACGAGTCTAAAAACCTCGGTACCTGGTCGAACCAACGTCCCCTCAGAGACCAATCGTTCGGATATCGAATAGGTTTGCGTTCCGGCGTCGGTTGGCGTTGGCGCGGAAATCACGATGTCGCGCAAGCGTTGATTTGCGATCGCCAACTCAGCGTTTCGGAGCCTGGCTGTTGCCGCGGCAGAATTGGCCATAAGAAGCTGATTTTGCCAATCGGACTCGAGCACCAGGGCTTCCGATCTCGCTTGTTCGAAGTCTTCTGCGGAGATTGAGTTCGAGCTCTTGAGCGGCATCATGCGTTGCAATCGCGATTGGGCCAACTCATATCGCAAACGGGACGAAACAACCATTGGCAATTTGCTGAGGTCATCGGATTCCGACGGAACTTTAGTGAAGCCTCCCTTTGCGAGTTCGGTTTGAACATTCCGCTCCGCTTGATCGTATGCAAGTTTGGCATCGGTGGGATCCAATTCGAGCAATGGCTCCCCGGGCTGAACAACACTCGAGAGATCGTGGAAAATCTTCAGTACACGGCCTTCCTGCTTAGAACTGAGCGTTACCTCTTCGAAGCCATGTAGTGTGCCAACCGCTTCTACATAGCGTTGAACCACACGACGTTCGATAGGCGAGACCGTAACCACAATTGCATCGTGGCTAGCATTGATGGATGACGGTGGCAAAGTAAGTCGGTCTAGTTGATGAGCCCGTCGATTTGCCATCCACCATCCCGAGCCAAAGGCAAGCGCCAGAATGACAACTCCAGCAATCCAGCGAACGAAAGTCGAACTACGTACCAATTGGGGAGTCAATTCATCCAACGGACTCGTACCGTGATTCCCACGAGGCCGGGGAACGTCGGCTTGCTCCAATGTATCGTCCTGAATGTCGGGTTCCAAAAGTTTAGTAGACATGTTCACTTTCAAAGTTCTAGGAAGAAGCTCGAGCATGGATACTTGGATTGGAAGCAAACATCTCTACTTGCTTCCAGCCTTCGCGCGCGATCTTCCGAAAGAGCACCAACAGGATTTGCTGTTCGTCCTCCGTGAGGGCAGATAGGAGCGCACGGTGGAAAAGAAATTTCGCGTTCGACGCTGCGGTGAAGGCCTTTTTGCCTTCATCCGTGAGGTCAACATGAATCACTCGTCGATCGATCTCGGAACGCGTGCGATGGGCAAGGCCTTTTTGTTCCAGATTATCAATCAGATTCGTCATCGAATTGACCGCAACCCCCAAGTGCTCAGCGAGACAACGCATCATTTGAGGTCCTGACTCTCCGAGATGCTCGACCACCCGAAGGTCTTGGTGCCCGAGATTGGCCTGCGGACCGCAGGCTGCGGCCTCATGCAATTGTGTGAATTGCTTGAGGATGTCTTGAACGATTAACCCAAAATCGTTCGCTCTTATGTCTAGTTGACTCATAATCACCCCAAAATTGAATAGTTCGCCCATCGAACTAATCCAGTCTGGAATAATCTGTTCCCGGTGTCAATATTAAAACATACGACCGCTCTTATTTAGTTTTCGTTTGCACAGAAAAGAGACGATTATGTCTTCATCGACTTTGTCCAACCAATTCATTACTCGGGAGGGTGAGGCGGGTGAGGCTCCTGCCGAACCATGGCGGCGCAAGCTCGGCAGGAGCCTCGCACTCCCATTGTTTTTCAAACGATTTGGCATTGCAAAGATGTTTACAGGGGTGGCCCCGCTCTCCCATTGGAACCCTTTGGCAGGTAGTTTTCACTCTGCTGCTCGCCTGAGCGTAGTAGTGCAGAGATATGCGGCGAAAGCTATACTGTTGTGAGCGCATAGATTGACTGCCATCCCTCCGCCTTTTCCAGCCGTTTTTCTTGGAATTACCTATGTTCAATATTCTGCTCGTAGATGACTCTGCCACCGATCGGAAATTGATCGAAGGACTTCTCAAAAAGTGTCTGCATTTTGAAGTGGATACGGCGTCCGACGGATTGGTCGCTTTGGAAAAAATCAAAGAAAAGGCACCTGATTTGATTGTGACGGACATGCAAATGCCCAACATGGATGGGATGCAATTGGTTGAGAAAATGCGGAGACTTTACCCTCTCATACCCGTCGTTCTTATTACCGCTGCCGGAAGCGAAGAACTTGCGTCACAAGCCCTGCAGCGGGGTGCCGCGGGTTACGTCCCGAAGTCGCGGTGCGAAGAGTTGTTGCACGACACACTCAACCATGTCATCGAACTCACTCGGACGGAATCGAGTTTTGAGCGGATTATTGAGTGTGCAACGCTTACACAGTTTGAATTTGCTTTTGAGAACGACTTTGCGCTCATCGCCCCTTTGATCGAGCTTGCTCAGCGCATGACGATTGGCTTGGGCATTTGCGACGAGCCTGCTGCGGTCCAAGTTGGCGTGGCGTTAGAACATGCGGTACTAAACGCCATCTATCACGGAAATCTGGAAATCGGAGGTCCGCTCAATGGCGATCGCGCTTTGATGGACCAGCGACTCGCGCAAGCCCCCTATAAGGACAGGCGTGTTCACATTGAAATCCGTGTCACGCGGGAGGAGGCCCGATTCATGGTTCGCGATGAAGGACCCGGGTTTGAATTTAAAGAGCTGACGGCAACTGGACGAAAAACCGCTTTGTTAGGCGAAGGGGGTCGTGGTCTTTTTCTAATGTGGGCCTTTATGGACAGTGTTTCCTATGATCCGACTGGGAAAACCGTCGTCATGGTCAAGCGCAGGGTGCCGCTGGAAGCAATCGAAAAAGTCGACATCGCCAAGGTGGAGGTCAAGAAGCCGAAACTACCAGCCGTGCTTGGAACATTGCGGCCGCGCGACGGTAGCGCAGCGATTGAGCTGTCGAAACCCAAGATGACTGCTGGTCGCGATCCTAGTTGCGACATCGTGATCCGATCGTCGTCCATTTCGTTGCACCACTGTCTACTCTATACATTCGAGGGATGGTGGTATGTTCGAGACCTAAAGAGCACCAATGGAATTCGAATCAATCATGTATCCTTTCGCGAGCATTTGCTTCGACCTGGATCTCAACTTTCCATTGGCAAGTACGAATACACGATTGACTACGAACCGATTTCCCTTGGAGCGGTAGGCATCGATCCCCCTTCCGATCCGTTTTGATCAACCCTCCTCTAGGTTCTTCATTGCATCCAAAAGCGATCGACGAAGTGATTCCAGGGATTGCTTTAGAGCTTCGTACGTTTTTGGTGCGTCGTCCAGTGAACCGGACGCTCCCATTCCTTCGAGACGTTCCGCCAACTCTTTGGAAGGCACGTTACCAAAAAGTCTAAGCGTTCCTTTGATCGTGTGACTTGCTCGCTGAACGACCGCACTGTCGCCCGCTTTCAAAGCAGGTTCCAGTTCAGCCAAAAGGGTCGGATACTCCTCAAGAAATGCTTCCAGGACATCGCGCAATAAATCGAGGTCGCCGTCGGCGGCCTTCAATGCCAGCGAAAGATCTAGTGGCTGCATTATTCTTCATTCCATTTTCTATTTTTGGACCAAGGGGCGGAGAGCTTCGTAGAGAGCTTGTTTCTTGAAGGGTTTGGTAACGTATCCGTCCATCCCCGCCGCCACGCACTTGTCTCGATCGCCCGACATCGCATGGGCTGTGACCGCAATGATGGGTACATGGAGATTGGTCCCTGCTTCCTTCGAACGAATGGTTTGCGTCGCTTCCAGTCCATCCATGACAGGCATTTGGACGTCCATTAGAATAACGTCAAACCCGCCATTTGCCCACGTATTGACCGCCTCGGATCCGTTCTCCACCACGGTCACCGTGTGCCCCCAGCGTTTCAGCAAGCCGATTGCTAACTTTTGATTTGCAATCCCATCTTCGGCCAACAGAACGTTGAGTGCTGGCATCGATTCGGCTTCCGGAAGCGGCGAATGTGGCAAGGTGATCTTGGCAGCGACTGTATTGGCAAGCGCATTGAACAACTCGGACTGCTTGATCGGCTTGTAAAGAAAAGCGGCAATGTCCAGGTTTCCAAATTCGTTTTGCGATACCCCAACGCTGGAGCTGAGCACAATGATCTTTGTCCCCGCGAACCTCGAATCGCTCCTGACTTGAGAACACAACATACAGCCGTCCATTTCGGGCATATTGTAGTCGGTCAACAACACAGGCATTGATTGTGGCGGGGACGTCTGTAGCAACGAATGCAAATACTCCAGGGCTGACTGGCCGGAGTCAACTGCATGGACAGCTAGTCCCCATCCGCCGAGGACTTCGACCAGAATTCTTCGATTGGTGGCGTTGTCATCAACCACCAGAATGGAGGTCGTTTGGAATTGTGCCGTATCCAAGACAGTTCCTTCCGCGTGACTCATGTCTTCAGCGAAAGTGGCCCGAAAACGAAAGGTGCTTCCTTTGCCGAGTTCACTCTCGACTTCGATGTCGCCGCCCATCAACTGAACGAGCCGACGTGAAATGGCGAGTCCCAAACCAGTGCCACCGTAGCGTCGCGTTGTCGAGGTATCCGCTTGTTCAAACGCATCAAAGATTTTTTCATGATGCACGTCCGCAATTCCAATTCCACTATCGATAACAGAAAACTCAAGTTCCAACGATGTTGCGTTCGTCGCAACCTTGCGGACACTAAGCAAGACCTCCCCTTCATTGGTGAACTTGATCGCATTGCCGACCAGATTGAATAGGATTTGCCTAAGGCGGGTTGCATCGCCGACAATCCAATTGGGCACATCGTCTTGGCACTGCCAGATCAATTCAATCCCTTTGCGATAGGCTCGCACGCCGAGCGATTTCAACGCGGTGCCCAGCATCTCTCGCAGTTCAAAGGAATCAAGTTCCAACTGCATTCGCCCGGCTTCGATTTTTGAGAAATCCAAAATTTCATTGATGATCGTCAGCAGCGATTCGCCGGCTTCCATCACATTGGCTAGGTACTCTCGCTGGTCTGGAGAAAGTCGCGTTTCAAGGACCAATTCGGTCATGCCGATGATGGCGTTCATGGGCGTGCGTATCTCGTGGCTCATGTTGGCTAAAAACTCGCTTTTGGCGAGGTTGGCTTGTTCGGCAGCAACCTTTGCCTCGCGCAATGCGATCTCGGCCATCTTGCGATCGGTTACGTCCCAAAAAATGGCCTGAGTGCCAATGACTTTCCCGAGGGCATCTACAACCTGCGTCTTCAATACCTCAAAATAATGATGTCCAGTGCTATCAATATTCTCCTCCACGTCCTCGAAGAGTTCCCCCGTCTCGATAACCTTTAGATCATCGGCGCGATATTTTTCAGCGAGTGCCTGTGGGTAGTAATCGAAATCCGTTGTGCCTCGAATCTCGTCCAGCGACTTGTTTAGCAGTTTGCAAAAAGCCTGGTTGGCGAAGGTAAAACGCCCAGCCGTGTCCTTGCGCATCAGGAAGACTGGTAGGTTCTCGACCAGCGAAAGATAAAGTAGCTGAGAACTCTCTCTCGCGTGTTCCGCCAATGCAAAGCGCTCTTCACTGGCTCGCAGCGCATCCTCTGCGAACAGCAGTCTGGACGCGTTCTGTGAAGTGCGTTGCTTGCGACCTAGAATGATCTGCACAAGGGCGACGGCCCCTACCAACGCCAAGGCAAAAATGACCACGCTGATCACTACTAAAACCAATAACAAGTACTCTGATAGGCTAGGGTTCATTTCCATGGCAACGGTTCCCGAGACTTTGTTACGTAGCCTTCTTTGTTACGTAGCCTTCATGGATGTCACCAAGGGTGCCTTCATGGGCGTCGATCCAATCTGCTGTCAGAATTCTACCTTAAATTGCTGACGCTAAAGCAAGTGTAGCTAGGTTCCAGGGCTACTTTTCGGGGTGCTTTTGATAAGTCTACGGTTGGCTTCACACCAGCGAGCCCAAAGCGATGGGCGTAAGGGCAGGGTGACACGCCCAAAGCGATTAGCGATGGGCGAAGGGGTGGCAAAATGACTCTAGCGATTCACCACGCCCTTCGTACCTCAGGGCGTGCCACACGATTTACACTCAGGGAGTGCCACCCAGTTTATGGTAGATTTCAAACGGCCCCTCGCCTTAGAGAGATGGTAAATATCCCCCGAGATAAACTCGGGGGCATTTCACCGGCGTTGGTGATAGGGGCATTTCTCGGTTGCCGCACTGGGAATGTGCCTATTTGAATGGATCTTCTTCCGTGGGTGGCATTGGCTCGATTGGCTTTTCTCCAACTGCAGGCGTTTCCGGTGTGAACTCGTCAGGTGTGCCAGGTTCTTTTGGCATCACCTTTGGATCACCCTTGGTCATTCCCGCGTTGAATGGATCGTTGGGCGCAAATGCACTTGGGGCGGGTGCGGCATCCAACCGTGGAGGTACTAGGATTCCACTTTGGGCGGACCCACCGCGTTGCATTTCTTCGTAGCGAGTTCGCTGAATTTCAAGGAGGCGGGAGCGGGAAGCCAACCTGGCTTTCGATCGAGATTTTTCAATGGCGATTCGGGCTGGTCCTTGAATGCGTTCCAATGCTTTTCCAACGTTGACGACTTTTTTGCCTTCGATTTCGAGCTGGGCCGCTCGTTCAAAATCTGGATTGGCGTCAAAGCTACCATGGGACTGGCATAATCCACGGAAGAAGTAGGCTCGTGGATCTTGGCTCCCAGCATCGATTACTTCGTTGAGCAGTTCAGCTGCATGTCCTGAGTCCCCACGGAAAAACGAGTGTACGGCCTGGCCGTACATTTCGTCGAGCGGATCCTGGGCATTCACAAAGCTGGCGAGTGAAAGGGAGACTACGGTAAAAAGACATGCAAAAGGTCGTGTTCGCATAAATCAGGCCCAATTTGTTAAGCGAAAATTCGTCAAAACGATCAGCCAGCACACAAATAGGGGGTGTGTGCGGGGTAGTCATTCCGTGGTGGAGAATTCTCTTAATAGTACTTGCCCAGCTGCTGAGTGCAAATAAATACTAGAAATCGTGACGTTTCTCGGCGAACGCCATGATTCGTTTAGGCGAGCCGCGATGTGAAAACTACCAATCCTAACCCGATACGTAAGTGAGGGACCTGCGGAACGGTCCCTCGCTTACGCATCGGGTTGGGATATTCCAATCTGCCGCTCGCCTTAACCGCGTGGGGAGCACCCCGCGTTTCACTGACGGCGCCCCATTCTTTGCCAGACGCGCGGCCCGATGGGCAGGCGGTTAAACAAGAACGAGACCTGGCTGAACCGGGCTAATATGCCACATTGGCCGTTTCCAAGATTTCGGAATTCGAATCGAATCCAAGTACTGGCGATGGAACGAACCAGTCACTAAGCTTCCTTTGATTTTCCCTTGCTGAGCTGGCAGCATCATCGACCGCCTGCTCAAGGAATCCGATTCCGTATGTTTTTCTGGATTCGTTCAACGATCTCGTTCCTTTGGAGAACAGTCAGCCTGATTGTACTTCTGAGTGTTGTTGCGACGATTCCACTTCTTCAGTTTGCTAGTTTTGGATATATGCTGGAGGTTTCGTCACGGATCGCCCGGGGCCAGCCGGCTCGAAGCTGTTTTCCGGGCACGGAAATAGCAGGTCGGATGCTTGTCATCCTCAACTGCGTTTCCCTTTCATGGCTGCCGGTTTGGTTTATTGCAGACATGGCTTACACCGCCGAGCTTATCGAACAGGGAAGCGATGCCGCGAGCAGGCTACGATTGGCCGCCCGGTTAGTTTCCGTTCTCTGGGTTTTTTGGGTTGTGTGGGCGGTTTTCCGAGGGGGCAAACTCCGCCACTTTCTTTGGCCAGCCCCGATATTAGCTGTGAGAAGCGTATTTCGTCCGAGCGTTTGGCGAGAGGCGGAAGACCGACTCTGGGAGTTTATTTCATCGCTTCGCTTGCCGAGACTGTTGTGGCTCGGACTGATGGCCTCGATCGGTGCATTGGTTTGGTTGGTTTGGTTGGTCTTGCCAAGTAGCTTCATCGCCATTGGACTTATCGGAAATGGCAATGCGGGGACAGGTTTGGTCGGACTTGTTGGCGCAATGTTGATGTGGTGGGTATTGCTGCACCTCCCCTTTCTACAAATACAAATGGCTCGCGAAGGCCGTTTGCTTTCTGTATTTGATATTCGGTCAGCGCGAAGATCGTTTCGACGCGCACCATGGTCTTTCTGTTTGGCAACTTGGGCCACGTTTGTGTTGGCGGTTCCCCTGTACTTGCTGCGAATCGAACCGATTCCAGAAGAACTCTGGTGGATTCTATCTTTCTTTTTCGTCATATTAATGTTCCCTGCCAAACTGTGCACGGGCTGGGCGCTACGGCGCAGCAAGTATCATAATCCGGCGAACACGGCCAGCGTCGTACACTGGTTCTGGCGATACTGCGCGTGGCTTCCCCAAATCGCCGTCGTCCTAGTGTATCTTGGAGTCCTCTACTTGGCCAAATTTGCGCTATGGGAAGGAACGGCTAGTATCTACCTTCAACACGCGTTTTTACCGCCGGTCCCTTTTTTCATCCGCTAACCAATCACCACGCATGTCAACCAATCCGTATTCCGATAACAACCAGGATAGCCCTTACGCCTTTCAATCGCAGCTCCCCAGCGGAAACGATGAATCGTATGCCAAACAACTCCCGGTCATTGGTATCCTGACTCTTGTTCAAGCAACTTTGGAGTTAATGATGTCCGGGATGATGGTCGTCATAGGAGTCATGATGGGTTTCATGCAGAACAACCCAGAATTTCAGAAGATACCCAATCCGCCAAACATGCAAATTGTTTCCATCGGTTACTCCATTTTTGGAGCGTTCATCGGCGTTATGGCATTGCTCCGATTGATTTCAGGAATCATGATTTTGCGCAAGCGAGGACGAATGTTTTCGATCGTGGTGTCGGTGCTTGGACTGGCGAGTGTCTTCACCTGCTACTGTTCCATTACCTCGGTTGGGCTATGTGTTTATTCGCTGATCGTTCTAATCCAACCTTCAGTGATCGCGGAGTTTGAAAAAGGTCGCACCGTGCAGATTTGAGGCGATGGTAATTCGTTTGACCACGACTCTACGGGGAACGTAAAATGCTTGACGCTCGGGACATGTAGAACCTTCGTCTGTGCACTTCAAGGACCGGGTCTCTTCTTTTTTGTTCAGGAAATTTTTAATCCAAACAAACGGAGCGCAAATTATGAGCGATCGAAACTCGGTTCGACAAGCCAGTCGCAGTATCGTCTTTAGTCTAACGATTGCCAGCTTGGCTCTCGCTCTTTCCTCTCTTCTTTGCTTTCCTCTGGCATTCGCGCAGGACACAGCGGCGCGAGTCTCCGAAGTGCAAGTTGAAGTGCCCGACGCAATTGCAGTGAAGCTTTTCGATCGCATTCAGTCATTAGTTGTCGCTCCAGCACCCGCCGACGCAAAGAAGTTCAAAATTTACGGCACTGTACTTGATCCGGAATACAAACCCGCCCGGGGAATCGTTGCGTGTTGGACGGTTCAAGAAGACGGTGATGCTGTGTTTCTAGGTAAAGCGGTTGCCAACATTCGTGGTCAGTTTTCGCTAGAGATCGCAACCAGTGTTAAATCGAACAAGGGAGTGCAACTCATCGGAATCGGATTCAACCATCGGGTCGGTTGGGCGATTCGCAGTTCAGTTGAATTAGATTCGAACGGGAGCATGTCGATCTTGCTTCGAGAACCAACCGGTGCCGTCGAAGGTACGTTGCTCGCACCCGGTAACAAGCCGATGGCTGGCGTAGAACTTTCGCTGGAGGCTTTTCTTGAATCGCCAGGAGGCTCGCCAATCAGCGCCTTGACGCACTTCGCTCCTCTGAAAGCTCACACCACTTCGGATGAAAACGGACATTTTATAATGGACGGACTACCAGCGCAGGTCCACGTTTTATTAAGAGTCAAGTCGAAGGAATGGACAAGTCACCAGGACATCGTGATGCCGACTTCGTCAGAAACGCTTCGACTGCAAATTCGTGGTAAGGCTGTCCCTAACGTTCTCACTAACCCTGCCAAGATTAAGCTTTATCCAAGGTGCGAAGTGACGGGTACAGTTGTCGATCGCCAAGGACAACCGATAGCGGGTGCCCGGCTTGTGTCGACTGGCGGCGGAGCAATGACGAATGAAGAAGGGAAATACACGCTCGTGCGACCCGACTTCGAGGCATGGGGACCGGATGAACCCAAATTCTTCGCTGAGACTATAGGCGTAATACCGTCCGAAAATAGCCAGTTTGTTGGAACGTTTTTTTTTCTTGACGCAACGCAGGTCGCGGCAAGAACGATCAAACCCTGCGTACTCAATGGCGAGTTGCTCAGCGGTCGATTCTTGTCGGCTGTGAACCAGAAACCACTTGGACATATTCATGTTCAAATCGTTGGAACGAACACCAATGCGGTAACGGCAGCGGATGGAAGATTTCGATTGCCCATTCAGCCTGGGCAGCGCGAAGTTGAGTTTACTCCGCAGTGGATGACGCGCGACGAGCAAACTCAGTTCCTTTCAGATCCTAATTCCAAAGCCAAAACTAAATTTAAGGTAGTTAAAGGTCAACCAGCGGATTTAGGTGACATAACCTTCAACCTCGATCCCTTCTCAGCCAAACCGCTCCGAGTCAAAGTTGTAAAGAACGATGGAACGCCCGTCGCAGGTTGTCGAGTGGAGTTTGCGAAGTCGAATTCACCAGGAAAGCGATTTTCAACGGCTGGCCTAGTTGACAACGAATCGATCGTTGACGCAGCAATGACTGACCAAGATGGATTCGCCATCTTAAGAGCGGCTTCAGGCTGGGGGGAATATGTTCCTGATGAAAAACGGACTTATCCACAAGCCGTCATCGACATGTTTGTCGCTAATCTAGTCACAGCCTCAGTCGCGACTACAGAGACCGATCGCTCCACGCGATGGAGCGGAAGTGCAGGAATAGCCAAAATCGCAGATGAGATCGTTGAGATAAGGCTTGTTGAGAACGTCCGTGTAACCGGAAGCGTCTTATTGAACGGTCGGCCTTTAATTGGCACCATTATTTCCGGCTACGATCCCCAAGCGAAGGTTGAGCGACGCCAATCGGCGGAAACAGATTCGGAGGGAAGCTACGAATTCCTCGTCGAACCACCGGTTAACAGGTTCACAGTCACCTACCTTCGTGGCGATTTATTTCAAAACGTTTCTGTTGGCCTCGGCAAGCGCGACGCTATTCCTGCAAACGATCCAAACCACTTTGTATTTCCTGACATCGAAGTCGTATCAGGTACAGGGAAGATTTACGGAACAGTCGTAGACGAAAAGGGCAACCCAGTGGCTGGAGCCTATGTTGGCTGTAAAAATGCGTCCGCTCAAATTTGGCTTGCCGCCCTGAACAATAGCGTAAATACAAGCGGCAATATGCCAAGCCTAATTACGAAGACCAATTCACAGGGCAAATTCGTTTTCTCCGGTTTGCACGACGCGGAATTTCCGGTCGTCGCGACCGATCGCAAAAACGAAACATGGAAAGAAAAAACAAGAATCACCGAACCAGTTCAAGCCAGAACTGGTGAGACCGATATTGAAATCGTTTTGCCATCGATGCCTAAAGAGAAATAGGAAATGGCGAAAACGCATTTCAAGTCCCCGCAAAAGCAAAACCCGAAGAGGCTTCAAGGCTGATTGGCTTATTGGCGGCGTGCGATCTAAAAGCTGGGATGAATCCCAGCACTCCAAATTACTTCAACGCTTCAAATAAATTGCTTTTGTCGTCCGTCCACAGCACTGGCTTTCCTCGTGGGACAATGGGCTTAACTGCCCCTACGGCTTGGTTGAGGATCTCTTTTTTGGTAGACATCAGCACCCAGCAGGACTTGAGCGATCCAGGGCAAGCGGCTTCGTCGTCGGACACGATCGTTGCTTCAAACGACGCGCTCGTCGCCAGTCCGGTCACGATCGACTTCAAATCAAAATACAGATTCGAGATGTGGATCGCTAGGACCCCATCCTCAGTCAAATGCCTACAGTAGATCTCCATGGCTTCACGGGTCAGTAAATGGACCGGAATCGCATCCCCGCTAAACGCATCGAGGACCAGCACATCAAACGCCTGTGCGTTTTCTCGCTCCAAGGTCAATCTCGCGTCACCCAAAACCAATGCCACGTCTGCAGGAGTCTCTTTCAAAAATGTAAAATAATCCTTTGCCATCCCAATCACATTTTCGTTGATTTCATAAAAGCGAAACCGATCGCCTGACTTGCCATACGTCGCTAATGTGCCGGCTCCTAGCCCAACCACCCCAACGTGACGAGGCCGATCCACTCGATGATTGAGCAATGCTAAGCCAACCCCCGATGCTTGGGTGTAATAGGTTGTGGGTCGTTGTGTTGTTCCAAGTCCTTGGAATTGCGATCCGTGCACAATGCGACCGTGCACCAGATCTCGGGTCGTTTCGCCTGTCTTCTTGTCGCGACTCTCGGCAACACTGAGAACACCGTAAAAATTCCGCTTGGCGACAAGTTGGTTGTTTGCGAACGAAGTCCATACGCTTAGCCAAACCACCGCCAGGACTGGCAGAGCGATGGCCATGGTCAACTTGCTCCGAGCAGAGACTCGATTCTTCCAAAAGGAATTGCTTTGAAGGTAGGTTTCCAGGAAAACCAAAACGCACGCAAAGAGGCCGAGTTGCCACTCAAAATACCCTTTAAAGAGCGACGGAGCCAAGAGTCCGACAAAGATCCCACCGGACGCGCCACCAGCGGACAGAGTCATGTAGAACGAAGTAAGCTTGCTTGGATGCGGCTTGAGGCTGACGAGTTCTCCATGGCAAACCATGCAGGAAAAGAACAATCCGCCAAAATAGAGCACCAACTCGATGGCCAACGGAGTTTGAACCTCAAGCAACTTGAGCAGAAAAAGGGCAAGAAACGAGATCGCCGCGAGCATGATCGACGGGCGGCGGCTATACCAGCGGTCGCTATCGAACGTCAAAATGAAACTGAGCAAATAAATAGCGAGGGGTATCACCCAAAGGAAAGGGATAACGCCTGTGTCCAAACAAACTTGATTGGTGGTCGCCAACAGCATGACCGACGGAATCATGGATAGCGCAAACCAAGTGCCTACAGTTTGCAAACCGATTTTCGGCGTTTCTATTTTGGATTGAGTTATTGAAACCGTCTGCGATGTGGTCTTGGAGCGAAAAAGAGCAAACCCGGACAGGCTGCAAGCGATTGCGAAAATCCCAAAGGCAATCGACCAAATGCTGGACTGTTGCGAGGAGGAAAATGCAGGCTCGATCACGAAAGGAAAGGACAACAGCGCCAACATCGATCCTACGTTCGAAAGGGAATAGAGTCGGTAAGGTTGTTCAAGGATCTTGGATTGCCCGAGCCATGATTGAAGTAGGGGTCCAGTTGACGACAGCAGGAAATACGGAGCACCCACTTTGCAAGCGAGCAACAGCATGATCATCCAGGTCGGGGACGCTTCACCCGCCGGTTTCCACGAACTGGATGGAGTAATTGGTAGCGTGAAAGTTGCCAGCAAGAGCAGTCCGCAGTGCAACGCAATTTGCGATCGCAAGCCCAGGAACCGATTCAAAGCATGTGCATAAGCGTATCCGCCAAACAGAAGCACTTGGAACACAAGCATGCAAGTGGTCCAGACGCCGGGACTGCCGCCATACCAAGGCAAAATGTACTTGCCCATGATGGGTTGGACTTGGAACAGCAGGAAAGCACTTACGAAGATGGTCGACGCAAACAACAAAACGGTGATGCGATGGGAGAGCGTTGGGTTCATGGACTCACTCGAATGGGCCAGAAAGCATAGCAGCACGAAACTTTCCTAAAGTGCTTTAGAAAAATACCGCCCAATTAGCGAAATGGGGAAGCGAGCGTTCCCATTGAGAAAACATTAACGACTTTGCCGGTCAAGTGGGTGGGTTGTATCGGATCCGCAACCGATTAGCTGCATTCCGTGGTTGGTTTTTGTGGCTGAGCGAGGCCCTCGCTCAACCACATGCAAAGGACGTTTCTGAAAAACGCACAGCTTAGGAGCGAAAGTCGATCATTACGAAATCGCTGCGTGCTCTTAAAGCTGGGATGAATCCCAGCACTCCAAAAAGGGTTATCGGTTGGCGGCGTAGAGTTCGGCGTACGTTAACGCCCAGGCGTCGATGAGGTCGCGAAATTTGTTCAGGTCGACTTCTCCCAATGGCTGGTAAAAGCTTCTTGTCATCAATTCGCGATTCGCGATCGTTCCTTTGGCTTGAAGATCGAGAATGTAGAACTCATTGACTGGACGTACTGCCATTTCAAAGCGACTGTATTTGTTCTTTCTTTGCCCTCGTTCCATGACCAGATCATCTCGGATGCATGCAGCCCCCCAACCCGCTTCGCCGAAGACGGTGGTGAACTGAAAGCCGGGGAACAAGTCTGCAATCTTCTTGATCACGGTCTCGATTCGGTCAGAGAGTTCCAGCCTCGACTTGCTATGCAGACTTCGAAACTCTTCGGCTTCGATTCGTTTTCGCTCGGTCTCGGACTGAGATTGCGATGCTCTATTTGCACCGCGCGCAGCGGCTTGCTTTAGTTTGTCGTCGAATTCAGACATGGGTTTCTCAGGCGGAGGTCTCGGACGCGTCTCCGCGTTCGGTGGATTCGGAGCCGTTTGATACGCTCTGATTTGCCGAATCGGTTGAACCCTGGCTTGAATCTGCGGTTTCTGTTTTTTGTGTAACCACCTTTTCCACTACCTTTTCAACGATCGGCTCATCGCGTTCCTTCTTCATGAACTGCAACAAGTCCGAGAACGACCGAAGTGGTTCTTTTCCCGTTTGCATGGCGTCTGTAATCGGTGTAACAGGCTTAGGCGGTTCGACCCTGGCTGGCCTTCGCGCTCCTTGATCTTCGGACCGAGAATTGCTTCGCGAGCGATCGCGATTGTTGTCTCGGCCAGTAGGTCTGCCACCGCGATTGGCACCACCGCGATTGTCGCCACCGCCGCCTGGACGATTGCCGCCAGAGGTTCCACGGCTGCGGTCTCCGCCTGCTCCGGCTGGCATAGGGCTGCGATTCTCTGCGGCGGGAGGTGGCCTATTGTCGCGGGATCCGCCTTGATTGCGATCGTTGCGTTGATTGCGATTGTCACGACCGGCGTTTCCACCTCGATCCTGATTATTTTCTTGCGTCTGATGTCCTTCGTGGCGACGCGATGGCGTTCCTGGCGGAATAGCCGTGAGCGACACTCGCTTCTTCTTTTCATCCACATTGAGGACCCAGACTGGTACCAAATCGCCAACTTGAACGAATTGATGCGGGTCTTCAATGAAGTCGGGTGCTAATCGGCTGATGTGAATCAAACCACTGCATTCAGGTCCAAGATCTACGAAAACTCCGAAGTCCGCCACGCCGATGACCAACGCTTGAAGCATCGTTCCGCTTTGCAAGCCTTCTAGTTTTGGCACCTTGCTCAATAGGGGCAACGGATATTGGAAGTCGCGGCTATCGGTGAACGCGAACTGCAAGCAGTTGGCAACTCGCTTCATCTTTTCGCGACCCACTTGCCAGCTTCTTGCTAGCCGTTCGACGTCGATGGTGTGTGTGGGACGTTCCATTGGCCCGGCCGGAATGGCTGGCATCGGGACCGACACTCGAGGCGCCGGAGCAGGTACAGCGGTTTCTGTGCTGGCAGTTTCCGTCGTTGGCTCTGATGTCGTTTCTTGTTCGCTAGCGACACTGCTATCCGAGGGCTGGGATAACGCTTCGGTTTCAGCTTCCGTAGGTGGCGTCATGTCCACTTCCGACTCAGCAGTCATTTCGTTTGCCGCAGAGTCATCGCTTGTTGTTTCCGCCGAATCGATCGATTCGCCAAACGGTTGCTCGTCAGCTTGCTTCGCGTGTTCGACGATGGCGGCGGCGGTTGCAACGGCCAATTGCGCATAATCTGGTTTCGTCCAGTTGGCCGGGCACGAGGCTGGCACCGCGAGGCTAGCATGCTCAATCAATCGTTCTGCCAAACGATAGTCATCCGGGTGGATGGTTGTGCCGTCGAGTGGTTCGGTACTTCCATAGACCTTTAAAAAGCCGATGGCTTGTCGAGCTTGCATCTCGGTGAGATGTTCGCGCAGGACGGTCATCAGGGCTTCTCGATTGACGACTTTGTCGTCATGGCATGCTTTGACAACAGCCTTGGCAGCGTCGGTTGTCATCCCAGGAATCCGCTTCAGTACATCGACGTCAGCATGGAACACATCGACGCCAGCTTGCGTGATGGCGGTCGATACGGCGTCTTGCAACGCGGACTCCAATTCCCTTGGCGGCAATTCACGTTGGTACGAGCCAAGCCGCAGTCGGACCGGGTCCACCTTGAGGATTTGCCTGAGCGGATCTTGCAATCGTAGAGCTAGCCATACAGCGGCGCGATGGCGACGTGAAATATTTGGCAACTCCACCAAGCAGCCACGCGACATGCAATATGCGTCCGCGCCGGCTCGATCGACCATGGTCCAATACAACGATCCTTCTGATGATTGCTTAAGCAATTCAGAAACCGTATGAATCAGATACCGACGAGCGGGTCCATTGGAGATCGTCAGCAGGGTTACTTTGTGTTCATGAATCCATTGCCCGAGTGAAACCACGTTTTGAGCAACCACATCGGCTCGGTTGCTATTGCATGGGATTTCATTGGTGAACACCACTTTGCCGTCGGCGTCCACAATGGCAATGGCGGCCATCTTCGGACCAATGGCATCGATAATTAGAATGCGATGGCCATGCACGGGGCGTTGCAACAAGGACGCTTGCAAGTGGACCACGGCGGCTTCGGTCAGGTCCGTATGAGCATCTTCTTCCAAAATGCTCAAAACATCTTGGTGTAGCCGCGGAAGGATTTGCGTGCGGAGCCCGTCCTCTGCAACTTCCAAAAGCCAATGATGCATTGGATGCCTGCCAGGGCATAGCGATTCGCGGCAAACTTGAACTAGTGGCCTCTCGTCATAATGGAATTGAAGGGCCACGATTTGGGACCGCTGACCTCGAGACAACATCAGGATCTGGTAGGGAGTCAGTGCGGAAAGAGGTTTTTTAAGTCTAGAATAGGACTCCAAAATGCTTCGCAGCCATTTGCGTCGACGTTGGCGAGGTGAAAGCTGTTTGTCCGATAGGGTTTTTGTCTTGAGTCCCTTCCCCTGTTTGCGACCTTGATGAAACTCCGCAATCATTGGAGCCACAGGGTCGGGCATTGGAGCCACAGGGTCGGGAGAATTCGGTTTGCTTTCGATGGCAGCCGATTCGGACTGCACTGTCAACGGGGCGGATTCGACGGGCATCGATTCGGTGGTCGCTGGTGCGATCGCAGCCACTGGCTCGGCGGTCGGTGGCTCGGCGGTCGGTGCCTGAATCGACATTTCTGTTGATTCGTGCAGTCTTGTCTCAGCGAGTTCCAACTCCGGGGTCGAGACAATCGGTTCGACAGGAACTGCACCTTCAGAATCGCTTGATTGGGCCGTGGCACCTTGTGGTGGGGCCTGGGCAGCAGTCTGTTCGCTAGGAGCGGCTGTTGGAATTGGATGGGATTGAGGATTTGCTTCGGCGCGATCCAATTGCTTTTCGGCGTCGCTCCCTTTTGGCGGATCGGGCAACACTTTTACCGAAACACCAGCTTTCCTCAGGAGCGTTTTCTGCAGCTCTTGCATGAGCCGAACGTCTTCACTGAGGAGAAAAACCATCCAACGTTTGGTTTGCTCTAAAACATCCGCTGCCTGTTCGAGCGGAACGCTGGCAACTTCGGAAACCCATTGCAAAAGATCTTTTGGAGCGTCTCCCTGCATGGTCAAGATGGCTTGACCGACCGTCTCAACTTGTGGACATTTTTCTGAAATGGTGCGAGAGTTCTTCCTTGCACGGAGATGACGCGTTACGGTATCGACTTGCGAAATCGTATTGGCTTGAGAGACGACCGACGCGACGGTTTCGTTCCATTGCTGTTCTCGGTCGAGCGTTTGCTGGACTTTTTCTTTATGCGCTTTTAGAGCTTCGGAGTAATTGAGAGCCCGACGGAGAATCGAAAGCGTCTGCTCATCGATGTTCCCAAGTTCATCGGGCCGATAGTTTGCGAGATAGTTCGGTTCATACCCTTGGTTGAGCAACTCGATGGGGAATTTGAGTAGGTCTTCGGGAAGGCGCATGTATCGCGCGATCGCTTGTAGATCTTTCATAAGCAAACCAGTTCATTCTGCGAATCACGTTGGTTCTAAACGCTTGACAACGTCGTCGCGCTTAGAGGCCGAAATCGAAGTTTGAAGTCCTTCACGTAAATGGGTGTCGTTATGCACATTGGTGCAAAGTGGTACATGCAAGCAAACTAAGACTGGGAATCTAGGGGAGGCACCCCAAATTGTCAAGCTTTCGGTTGATTTCCAGAGGCAGCAGTTGCTTTGGAGGCCGGAAATGGGTCGGTTTGGGCGTATGGAGGGACTATTTTCAAGAAAACACCGAAAAAGAGTCAAGCGTTAAAGTCCACCCAGTCGATCCAAAGCAACATAGATTGTTTCGATTAATGACGTTCGGTTTTCTCCTATTCAGAAGACAAATGCCTATGAACAAGCCAGTTTTTCGGGTCGTTGGTTTGGATCAAGCCACATGCGATGAGGAGTACTGCGGGACGGAAACGAGCACTCAGCCCAATTCGACGGATGGTTTTGGAACGGAATTGTCTATCTGGCCGCAATCGGAGCCTGCCACGGTTTCGGTCCGGCTTGGAGATATCCTCCCCGCCCTCCAGAGTTCTGCCACCTCTCGATTGGCGTGGGTCCAAGATTTTAAAGAGGATCCCGTTGTGATTACGAAGGATCTCTACGACGTGTTGTTAAGCTTCCAACGGCTCAAGAATGCTGCTTGATCCAAGTGTGCTGAATTCGACTTGAGACACGAATTCAGCTTTCACAGGCGAACCACATTCACTACAATACGGTCACATGCTGGTCATCGCTGTCGAAGAGACGGCGATTTCCACATCAAAAACGCAAACGTTCTCGAGAAATCAGTTCATGAATCCAATCACAACTAGCTTCACGAGAGTGATTATTATTCCCCATTGCGATTAGGCCTCGGGGATCCTTCAACGTGCAATTACGTTTGGATTACAAAGCAAAACCCCTGAAGCCTAGAATTTGGCTTCAGGGGTTTTTTCGTTATTTAGACGCTTCAACTAACCAAAACAGATCATTATGTCGGCTCGCTCTATCCATACTTATGACACCACCCTGCGAGACGGGACGCAAGGGGAAGGCGTAAGCCTTTCGCTCCAGGACAAACTCAATATTGCTGTCCGACTGGCGGAGATGGGCATCGACATGATCGAGGGTGGCTACCCACTCTCCAATGAAAAAGACACGATGTTCTTTCAGAAAGTCCGAGCGTTGCCGATGGGGCAGAGCCAGGTATGCGCCTTTGGCATGACTCGGCGACGCGGTGTCGCCGTTCAAGACGATCCCGGTATGAAAGCGTTGGTCGCCGCCCAAACTCCAGCCATCACCGTTGTTGGCAAGTCTTGGGACTTCCATGCAATCAATGTCTTAGGGGTCTCGCTCCAAGAGAACCTCGATATGATCGGCGAAAGCGTGGCTTTCCTGGCTAAACATGCTCAGGTGGTTTACGATGCGGAACACTTTTTCGACGGTTTCAAAGCCAACCGCGAATACGCACTCCAAGCCATCCAAGCCGCGGCCACGGCAGGTGCGAAGTGGATCGTCTTTTGCGATACCAATGGTGGGACATTGCCAGAAGAAGTTGCAAGCATCGTCACCGATGCTCGCAACTCGCTTTATGGAGCTCCCGTACGCTTCGGCATCCATTGTCACAATGACGGCGATTTGGCCACGGCCAACTCGTTGTCCGCGATCGATGCAGGTTGCGAGCAAGTTCAAGGCACGATCAATGGGATCGGAGAACGCTGCGGAAACGCTGACCTCGTCACGGTTCTCGCGAATTTGCAATTCAAGAAAAAAGGATACTCTGTTTTGGGCGGTCGCTCACTACAGCATCTTACGGAGTTATCTCGGTACGTTTACGAAACTGCCAATCTACAATTGCGGAGCGGTCAGCCTTTTGTTGGTCGAAGTGCTTTTGCGCATAAAGGTGGAATGCACGTGCATGCCGTGAATAAATTTGCTCATACCTACGAGCATATGGATCCAGCGTTGGTTGGCAACGAACGCCGCATCTTGGTTAGCGAATTGTCGGGGCGTTCCAACATCGCGGCCCTCACGGCCGACCACAAACTGCCCGACGATCGTGCGGTTCTCGACAAGATTCTTGCCGACGTCGTCGCCAAAGAAAATCAGGGCTACCAATTCGAAGCCGCCGAAGGCTCATTTGATCTGCTCGTCAAACGTTGCCTAGGATCCTACGTCGAACATTTCAAAACGATCAAATATCAAATCCTTGCAGGTGATTTGGACATCGAACGCAACCAAACCTATGCCGAAGCCATCCTTAAAGTGCAAGTCAATGACGCGATTCGGGTCGAAGCGGCCGAAGGTCATGGGCCAGTGAATGCCATGGATGCGGCGCTCCGCAAAGTGCTCTTGCCGTTCTTTCCAAGTCTCGACACGATGCGATTGGTCGACTTCAAAGTCCGAGTCGTCAATGGCGAAGCCGGGACTGCGGCTCGAATCCGCGTCAATATCGAAAGCGCGGACGATCAAGACACGTGGCGGACCATCGGCGTTAGCGAGAACATTATCGAAGCCAGTTGGCACGCCCTGGTCGATGCTGTGGAATTCAAACTAAATAAGTAGATACACGAATATTATGAACACTGAAACCAACGAGATCCCCAATCGATTTGATTTTGCCACGAGCGCCACGGAGATTTACGATAAGTGGCTGGAGCACGGCTGTTTCAACGCCGATGTCGACAAGAACAAGAAACCGTTCACGATTGTCATCCCACCCCCCAACGTAACCGGGGCGTTGCACTTAGGACATGCGCTCAACAACACGTTGCAAGACATCCAAGTTCGCCTGCATCGCATGCAAGGTTACGCGGCCCTGTGGATGCCTGGGACCGACCACGCTGGGATTGCTACGCAAGCCGTTGTCGAACGTCGTTTAAAAGAAGTTGAAAACAAGACGCGGCATGATCTTGGTCGTGAAAAACTGGTCGAGCGTATTTGGGAGTGGAAAGAACAATACGAAAAGAGGATTCTTGGTCAATTGCAACGCATGGGATGTTCGTGCGATTGGCGGCGGACACGATTCACCTTGGACGAAATGTGCGCCAAGGCGGTTCGGACCACGTTCTTCGATTTGTTTTCCAAACGGCTCATTTATCGCGGCAAGCGATTGGTGAATTGGGATGCGTATCTGCAAACCGCGGTCAGCGACGATGAAGTTTTTACCGAAACCGTCAAAGGCAATTTTTGGCACCTGCGTTACCCGTTCATCGCCCCCAAGGCTGGCGAACCGACGTTCGTAACAATCGCCACGACTCGGCCAGAGACCATGTTGGGTGACACGGCCGTTGCGGTCCATCCGGAACCTGCGGCAGCCCTCGATAAATACGAACGTCAACTTCAAGAAAAGTTGCAAACGGCCAGCCTTAAAGACCAGCTTGCCATCCAATTGCAACTGGATGAACTGGCAACACGACGAACGGAAGTGCTTCCGCAATTGATTCTGCTTGCCCAAATGGCCCGTGATGGGCGAAAGCTCCGTTTGCCTTTGATCGATCGAGAAATTCCCCTAGTTATGGACACTTGGGCCAAGCCTGAGCTCGGCAGCGGTTGCGTCAAAATCACTCCTGCGCACGACCCGAATGACTACGACGTCGCAATGCGTTGTTCGTTGCCCATGATCAACATCATGAATTCGGACGGGACGATCAACGAGCAAGGTGGTGCCTATGTTGGTTTGTCGATGGCCAAAGCGCGTCAAAAAGTGGTCGATGCGTTGGAGGCACTCGGGCTTCTCGAAAAAACCGAGGATCGGGAGATCGACTTGAAGCATAGCGATCGCAGTAAGACTCCAATTGAGCCTTACTTGGCGGACCAATGGTTTGTTCGGATGGAGCAATTGGCGCAGTCTGCGATGGACGCAGTCACCAATGGCGACGTAAAGATCTTTCCGCAGCGGTATGCCAGTGGCTACTTGGATTGGCTCGGCGAAAAGCGTGATTGGCCCGTTGGTCGACAGTTGTGGTGGGGACACCAGATTCCGATTTGGAGCAGGACTTTTGAAAAGCCTTCGGATGCGCCGTCGCTCAAGTTCAAAATTGAAGCCATGCCTGAGCGCGCAGCGGGCTTGATCAGTGTGTCGATCGAGGAGCCAGCCACGCTGCATGTTTGCATTCGCAACGAAGATGCAGGGCTTGAGACGAAATTGCAGTCGCTTGGCTTAGTCCGACAAGAAGACGTTCTCGACACGTGGTTCTCCTCTGCGCTGTGGCCCCATTCGACGTTAGGCTGGCCCGAGCAGACGCCTGAGTTGGAGTATTTTTATCCCACCAGCATGTTGATCACCTCGCGGGACATCATCACGCTATGGGTTGCTCGTATGGTGCTCATGGGTCTCAACAATATGGGCAAAGTGCCTTTCCAGCAGGTCTTTATTCACCCGAAGATTTTGGATGGCTACGGCGAAACCATGTCCAAGAGCAAAGGAAACGGCGTGGACCCGCTGGATGTCATCAATAAATTCGGCCCTGATGCATTGCGGTTTGGACTGACTTGGTTGTGCACCGAGACACAAGATGTGCGCATGCCAGTCCAGTTTGAATGCCCACACTGCGAAGCACTCGTCAACCAGACCAAAGAGAATCGTTCTAAGCCACTGGTTACGTGCGATAAGTGCAAAAAGCAATTTTCGACCCAATGGGCCGAAACGGAAGCGGATAAAGCCTTGCCGAAAGCTCCCGTCGTTAGCGAACGCTTTGAAGTTGCTCGTAACTTCGTGAACAAACTTTGGAACGCTTCTCGGTTCGTCATGATGAACCTCGAAGGTTTTAAACCGGTGAAGGTCGACTTTGCTTCCTTGCCGTTGGAGGATCAGTGGATACTGTCTCGTCTAGCGACGGTAACCAAGACGGTTCAATCGGAAATCAAGCTGTTTCGCTATGCCGAAGCTGCCAGGGCTGCCTATGACTTTGCCTGGGATCATTTCTGTTCGTTGTACGTCGAGATGGCCAAGCCTCGATTGCAAGATCCGGCGGCCAGGCCGCTTGTTCAACAAGTCCTAGCTCATTGCCTTGATTCGATGTTGCGTTTGCTTCACCCCATTCTGCCGTTTGTTACCGAATCCATTTGGCAACAGTTTGCACGTTTTGCTCCGACGCGCGATTTGTACGCTGCTTCGGCACCGAGCCAATGGATCATCTTGTCGGACTGGCCGACCGTACATGAGGAGCACATTCGACCGGAAGTTGAAACGCAATTTGCGCACTTTGTCGATTTGGTTGGCGCGATTCGAGAGATTCGTTCGAGGCAGAATATTGCCCCAAAAGTCGAGTTGCAATTCTGCGTGCGCTGCGAATCGACGATGCAGCAGCTTCTCGCCCCGATGGCTCCGTTCCTCCACAGCATGGCTGGTGCGACTGCGACCCAGTGGAGCACTTCTCCGAGCATACCATCGATCAATGCCCACATCGGCATCGATCAAATGGACGTGTACGTCGATTTGACGCAGTTCATCGATGTGGCCGCCGAGATTTCTCGCAACGAAAAGCTCTTGAGCAATTTGGTCAAGCAGATCCAAGGCAAGGAAGGACGGCTTTCGAACGAATCGTTTGTCAGCAGAGCTCCCGCCGACATCATCGAAAAAGAGCGACAAGCTTTGGGTGAACTGGTGTCTCAACGCGACGCGGCAGAGCAAGCCATTGAGAAGCTCAAGAAGCTCTAGTGTAGCACGGTGGTCCCCACCGAACCATTGCTTTATTCGGGAGGGTGAGGCTGGGATGATGAATCTTGGTCATGCAATAGCAGTTTCGTTTTGCCCGGTTTTGTTGCGCGGATTGGACTGTCGATAGAACGCCATCCTAGCGGCTTGAACGGTTTTGCCCAATTT
>JANMLD010000463.1:0-2540 GCA_031372345.1 Pirellula sp. | reverse complement strand
AATCGGCCGGACCGCGTTGAGCCGCGCGTGAAGAAGCGCCGACCGAAGCCATACAAACAAATGACGAAGCCTAGGTCAGAATACAAAAAGGATTACCAATGAAGGACTTACGTCAAACTACAAGTGCCATTCGGGTCTGACTCGGGTCTGACTCCAACGAAGTCTGTTCATGCCGTTAAATGCGTCGCTGAGACTCAATTGATGCGAATTGAGCTGCGTCCCCTTTTGGCTTTCCCTTTTTGCCCCGTCCCCTTTTTGCTTTCCGTCCTTTTTGCTTTCCCGATCGAAACCGTTCCTGGACCTTTGGCACTTTGTTCAAAAGTGCCTCGACCAGTCAACTCGAGTTCCTGATTTCCATTTATTAGTATGGTCAACGCGTATCATCTCGACGAGTGAATCATAAAGCGGATCAACGTATCGGTTGAACGAAGCTTCGTCCAAAACACTTGTGATTTCTGGAGCGTCCCATGACTTCAATACTTGGAAGTCCTTGTGGACTACGACTCGAGAAAGAAAAGGCTGCTGGTTGGACCAGTCAAAAAATCGGTCAACCCAGATTCCTTGCTCTGAACCTAATTGATGAAAATTTTGCTCTGCGGCAAGTTCCCCTGACTCGGCAAAACACGATCGCGTCCCAATTGCACAGTCGTCGCTCCAGAATGAGACCGTTCGTACTAGGCCCGATCTCCAAAAGACTACGGTTGTCCCCGTTTTCTTGGCCCCGAAATCAAACGAGCCTATATAAGCCAGATTGCCGTTTGGCCATAAAGCTACGTGAACTCCACAGTAGTCAGGATCGATTTGATCCCATTCTGACTCCGACGTCGAATCAAAAAAGTCCGCAGCTTGTTTATGGCGAGGCAGACCGTAGGACAAATCGCTACTTGCTTGCCACCTTTCAACTGGTTGATCCGATGACTCTACGCATACGGTCACGTCTAGGTAGTCAATGATGTATTGACGATTTAGAACTCCGAAAGGGATAGATGGACAACCATAAAGTTCATAGAATTTGTTTCCACTTTCCAGCCAATATTGTGCTGTTCCAACAATCAAGCCATTAGACAAGATGCTGACAGACTCTAGTGTACCGTCAGGGAAGAACTTAAGCTGTGGCCCAAAAAGCTCGCCATTGCGTGTTGTCACTGCAGCTGTTGGAATTCGGCTATCGCTAAAAAGCAGTTCAATGTTTGACTTATTGTCCATTTCGTCTCGCTTGCAGCTCTCGTTGATATGCACGTTCTCGTGACCCAGCTGAGCCCATGAAGAGCTTTTCGGAGTATCCATTCTCGAACGCAGTTTCGTCTATTTCTTTCACTGCTTGTTCATAAGCACTACCAATCAATTCCCCACCTGCGAGCGCCCAACCCAACCCAGGTGTTCCTTCAGCTAGGGCTCGATTTGCGTTGCCTGTACGGATGTAAACATACCCTCCAGCTAGGATCGGCGCTTTCTTGGCAACTTGGCTTGCCGCGATTCCAAGACCCGATAGAACTCGACTAAACCGCCCAGACATTCCCTCAAGTTTCGCAACCGCATTTGCAATAAGTTTCTCATTAACGCTTCTTGCCTTATGCACTTCAATCGTTGCGGATTTTCTGGCAATCTCAAATGCTTCTTGTGCAAGTTTCTTGTAATCATCGGAATTTTTAGAGAGGTTCGCTACGGCAATCTGTTTGATTCTCGCTGCGTAAACCTGACTGCCAACTTTCGTCGCCAACTTGAGTTCAGCTTCAACCCCTTCATTGAACGCTACAATTGTTAGGTTTTTGGAAGCCTTCACACTCTTCAGAAACTCCTCTGCCTGACCAACGGTTAGGTTCGAAGGTACAAGTTCACCTGCGGAATTCAGCAACTTATACGTCTTGTACTTCTTCGCAAACTCGACCAGTTCCTCTCGGACAGCGGCGTTGTAGTCCGCATGGCTTACGTTGTTGAGAGTTGAATAGTTATGTGCAACATAAAAATCGCCTCGAATTCTTGCACCATTTGCGTTGTTGGATTTACCGTCGAACACTTTCTTTGCAGCTTCGGTCATGCCTTCCCACAGTGATTGGGGAACTAAGTGATGTCCGTCCTTCGGATCGAACAATCCACTCGGATCAGTTGCCATGTTTGGATGATTTCCCGTCATCCGATACAGATTCGTATCGCCAGCGACGAAGCCGATAGGGTCTTTGCTCAGAAACCTACCTGTCACCCCACTCATCCATCTTGCTCTGAAGTGATGCAAGCCCAGCGTTGCGTCCCATTCACGAGATGTGTACGTGTATCGATTGCCTGCCGCCGAACTTGATTGCACCGCTGCCGATGCGTTCAAAAACGTCGGTTGGCCGTAGGCTGTGTAGGCGTAGCGTTCGCTTACGTTGCCGCTGGAATCGGTTAGGGCGAGGATGGAATATTGTTGGTTGCTTTGATCGACGCTTGCAACTTCTGATTGCACTTGATCATAAAACCCAAGTAATCCGTGCGTGCTCGGGCCGCTAATGGTGATGTTGTCGCCACCGTCCGACCAATTAAAAACGGTTGCGGATTTTTCC
>JANMLD010000432.1:0-3767 GCA_031372345.1 Pirellula sp. | reverse complement strand
CCGCCGTTGCAATCATAGCAAAACCCTCCTTGAATTCGCACACTCAAAAATCGCGCAATGAAACACTAAGCTGAGCAATGTACAAAAATTGGTCTTGCAACGTCAAGATTCATCATCCCAGGGCGAGGCTCCTGCCGAGCTACAGCGTCATGGCTCCGCAGGAGCGTCGCCCTCCCGACCAATGAATTTGCAGGTTCCTAAACCGGACGGTCTCCCGAGGTAGGGTGACTTACGTTGCCGAGCGTTGCCGAGGGAGGGTGACTATTTTAAACCGGACCGCGTTTAAGCCCCGAACTTCCCTAGTCGTCCCGCGTTAGCCATGGCCAGGGTCATGAGGTACTGGGCTTCGAAATGCCCTAGTCCGCCGGTAATGCAAGTGGTTTCATTGAAAGTCGTGTGTGGATCCGGTCGGCAGCAATCCGAAACAAGCAGGGTGGGTACCGGGTGCCAAGAGTGCCCTTTGAGATAGCTTGGAGTACTATGGTCACCGGTCACGATGGTAACGGTCGGATTCAGCCTTGAGATTCGTGGAAGGATTGCATCCAACTCTTCGATGCGTTTTACTTTCTCAGCGAAGTTGCCGTCTTCTCCGGTGCTGTCCGTGTACTTGAAATGGATGAAGAAGAAATCGTACTTCGCCCAAGACTGCTCCAGGGTATCCATTTGTTCCGAAAGCGTTTGCGCCGAGCCGATAATGTCCATGCCAACGAGCCTGGCAAGGCCTTTGTACATGGGATAGACCGCAATGGCCGCAGCTCTGAGACCGTAGACTTCTTGATAAGATGGCAACGTCGGCTTGTTTGCGAAGCCTCGCATGGTGTGGAAATTTGCTTTTGGATGCGACGCAAGTACCTTCTTGGCCTGAGCCAAAAACTCTTTTGCCACTTCCGCAGTTCGTTCACTCCCCTTGTCGTTGGCTCGAGGATCTAGGGGCGGAACACCAGTCATCTGCGGGTCGGTGTCTGCCACATTGCCGCCCAAGCCTTCTCCTCGAAAGACTACGACAAAGCGGTGCTCCTTGACGGGTTCGACAAAGATCTCGATGCCGGCGATCTTGACTTGGCGAAGCGAGATGGCCAACGGAGCACTTTCTTCGCTGCTGATTCGTCCAGCACGTCGGTCTGAGATATTCCCGTCTTGGTCAATCGTGCAGAAATTGCAGCGGATGGCCACGTCTCCATCCTTGAGTTCGAACCCGATCCCGGTCGCTTCAAGGGCTCCTCTACCAATTTGATACTGCAAAGGGTTGTAGCCGAACAAACCCAAGTGGCCAGGCCCGCTGCCAGGCGCGATCCCAGGTTTTACGGGGATACTTGCCCCCTGGACACCGACTTTCGCCAGGGCACTTAGGTTTGGCGTTTTGGCCGTTTCTAGTTCGGTTTTTCCGCCTGGAGTCATCGGCAGACCACCAAGACCGTCCGCCACGAGCATGACGATTTTGCTGTCGTTGCCCAGTTGCAGTTCACGTGTCAAAGTATGCATGTCCATGGAATTCTCCCTAGCGTGGTTGTGTCGATAACGAAGTTAGGAATGGTTTATCACATCTGCGAAAGATCGCAAGGTGAATTGGCTAACACGCCCACCAAGCCACCGAGAACACGGCTATGATGGTAGTTTGCATGTGCATGTTCACCCGCCTTAAATGCGACCGCAAGTTCGTCCTCATAAACCCCACCGAGAAATATAACCCAAAATGCGCCGATTCATCTGCTTGCTAAGTTTGGTATTTCTGTTTTCGTCCGACACCATGTTATCCGCTCGGCAGCCTGCCGCGGAAGAATACGCTGTTCATCCCGATTCTTTGCAAAAGCCCGGCGTTCCCGAAGGAACGCTATCGCAAGGAACTTGGAAGAACTCGAAAGTATTTCCAGGCACGGTTCGGGACTACTGGATTTATGTTCCCAAACAATACGATGGCTCGAAGCCTGCCGCACTCATGGTTTTTCAAGATGGAGGCGGGTACGTCAAGCGCAACGGTGGCACGAATGTCCCCAACGTCTTCGATAATCTCATCCACAGCGGCGAGCTGCCGATCACGATCGGGTTGTTTATCAATCCCGGTATCGTGCCTGCCAAAAGCGAAGATAGCCAAGCCCGATTCAATCGGTCCTACGAGTACGACAGCGTCGATGATCGCTACTCCCGATTTCTCATCGAAGAATTCATTCCGATGATCGTGGCGGAACACAAACTGAAATTGAGCCAAGATCCCAATGATCGCGGCATCTGCGGTTCGAGCTCCGGTGGCATCTGTGCTTTCAATGTGGCTTGGCAACGACCGGATGTTTTTCGTCGAGTCTTTACCACCGTAGGCACTTACGTGGGATTGCGAGGCGGCCATGAGCTTTCCACGATCATTCGCAAGGCGGAGCCCAAACCGCTCCGTATCTACTTGCAGGATGGCTCAAACGACAACAACATCTACGGTGGCGACTGGTGGATGGCTAATCAAGCTATGCTGCGGTCTCTGGAGTTCTGCGGCTATGAAGTGGAACATGCTTGGGGCACTGGCGCTCATAGTGGTAAACACGGCGCAGCGATTTTCCCGGACGTGATGCGATGGCTTTGGAAAGATCATGGCAAAGTTCCTGTGACCACGCATCTCGAAAAGTCAAAAAGCGAAGCCAAGAAATTTCTAGTCGAAGGCTCCGACTGGGAACTTGTCTCGTCAGGACATCAGTGGGCCGAGGGCTTGGCCGTCACTGAGGATGGCACGTTGTATTTTACGGATGTTCCAGCTTCGAAGCTGTATAGCCTGACTCCAGACGGCAAGCAAACGCTGCTTGTTCAAGACACGGGCGAAGCCAACGGCATCGCGTTGGGACCTGACGGAAAATTGTACGGTGCGTCCAGCAAAGCCAAGCAAATTCGAGCTTGGGACTTGAAGACCATGAAAATGGAAGTCGTGTCGGAGGGGACCAACAGCAACGATCTCGTCGTGAGGCATGATGGTACGATTTATTACACCGATCCAGCCGCTGGCAAGATCTGGATGATCGATGGCAAAACGCGGCAACGACGTGAAGTCGATAGTTTCCGCGACTGCAACGGGATTGCGTTGAGCGCCGATCAAACCCAATTGTTCGTCGCTCATTTCCCTGGACGATTCATCTATGCGTTCTCGATCGCAGAAGATGGTTCGCTTGAGAACAAACAACCCTACTTCCACATGGAAATTCCCACCAATGATCCGTCTGGGCGACTCGACGGAATGTGTGTGAGTACGGATGGCTGGCTAGTGTCCGCCACCGAAGCCGGCGTGCAGATTTGCGATCAGCCTGGACGAGTTCATTTGATCATGTCGTTGCCCTATGGATCGAAGCGACCATGCTACGCTCGTTTTGGTGGACCTGACAATAAGACTCTGTATGTTGCCAACGTCGACAAGATTTGGAAACGAAAAACGCAATTGGTCGGTGCCAAGCCCTATGCGCCACCCGTCAAGCCACCTAAGCCACAGCTCTGATTGTGAGGCTCAAGCCAACCGCTGCAAACATCTTTGGCATGCCTAATCGTATGGAAAACAACGGGAGAGCGAGGCTCCTGCCGAGCTGGCGAGGCTTCCCACGCCCATCGCTAGCGCTCTTGGGCGTGCCACACGTTTGGCAATCGCAATATTTACCAATCGCACTTTCGCGGATAGGCTGTGAAGGTATTCGATATTTGGATTTTCAGCGAAGCCCGCGAGTGATTTTTTTGTTTTTCGGGCTAGCTTCTGGTCTGGATTGGTTGGGCCAAGCCTAGTTTTCGATCATTGGGTGCTCCCT
>JANMLD010000431.1:0-15196 GCA_031372345.1 Pirellula sp. | reverse complement strand
GCATTTGATGCTGCGTCCACTTGTCGATGGCGAAATGGGGCGATTTTGTAAGTGGATCTGTGGGACGCACACAATGCGACACAACGCTCACTACCACATGACAGGCAAAGGTCATCTTTATCAGGGACGCTTCAAGAGTTTTCCGATTCAGAGCCTGAACCCAAGTTGCTGTCTCCATGGCCAATACCGCGTCTTCCGAATTGGGTTGATCGAGTCAATGAACCACTTACTGACGGTGAACTCAAAGCAATTCGCAACTGTGCCCAACGCGGAGCACCACTCGGGGATGAAGGCTGGATTGAATCCATCGCGCGACGATTGGATCTTGAATCAACCATGCGACCTCGCGCGCGACCGAGAGTGCGACCTTTACCGCTCGACGATCAAAAGAATGAGGTTTGACCCAATTGATTTCCCTCGCAACCGACGTCGTCTACCAATTCTGCCGACAGTCGAAACACGCTGCAGTGAAATGTCACTGATGGTCATTGTTCAACTGCAAGGTCCCTTATCATCGGTCAACCGAAGAGAAAGGATTCGCTACTTCAACTCATCCAGGATTTCAATAAACCTTTCAGTCATAGGTCCTACGAATACATCCTTGAGTCGTGTGTTATTCGCCGAATTAGTGGGAGTGGATTCAGAGTCCGCAGTGTGTGCCAAACTAGACCAAAGTTCAGCACGAACTCCTTCATCCTGGAGGTACTCGACTGTTGTCCGATCGGAATATTGGAATCGAATCCGTAATGCGTCAGAAATCTTCGGGCCGCTGCAATTCGTTCGGACTTGAGAGCAGATGATTCGTAGTACAGTGAAAGAACGTCTGCCAAGTTGCGTTAGAAGTCGCTGAAATGGCAAAGGCTCGTAGCTTCCAGGACATGCTTTCCCAACACAGTGCCAACGATAATACTGACGATAAAGCTGATTTTCTGACGCTGGAGAACGTGCTGGAAGAGTGGCCCACCGATTCCTGCGCGATTGAGTTTTTTATCGGTTCGCGTTATGTGTATGCTTTCTGCGTTTTGCCCGATGGCAAGATTTCTGCGCATCGGTTAACTGGTGTCGATGGTCAGCCGCTAGCGGCAAGCGAGTTGGTAGGTCGAATCACGGAATTTTTGACATCGATGGAGTTAAAGGCTCAAAAGATGTACAAAGAGGCAATGTCCGGTAGCGGCTTTGAAAAGTCTTGGCAGGATAAACTACATCAGTTCTACCTGGAGCTGATTCCGGACGAATTCCGAAAGTCAATCGATCATTGCGAACGTCTGGTGGTGATTCCCCATCATGTCCTGCACTATTTTCCGTTCGGAACTCTCGTGGTTGAACCCGATCGGACTGAACGGGGAAAGATGGAGTTGCCACAGCCGAAGTTCCTGATAGAACGTTCGATTGACATCACGACCGCACCTTCGCTGTTGAGCTACTTCCATTTAACACAATTGCCTTCGGAAGTGTCGCAGACAAACGCGGTCGGCATTGCGGACTTTGAAAATGCGCCGCGACTGCCCGGAGTCGAAAAGGATCTCATGAACTTCAGGGAAGTCTTCGGAAAAGCAGTCGGCTCTATCGTTCAGAAGAATCCGATCCTTGAGCCGGATATCGCGAGTGTCTTTGGCCAACCCGGTCTGTTATTGATTGGTACTCACGGTCAGAACGAAGCCGATCGACCATTGGCCAGTTTTTTATTGTGCAACTCAGGCGGAGATTTTGACGGACGCTTGACGGCAATGGAATTGTTTAACCTACCGATCAAGTCGGACGTCGTGGTCCTGAGCGCCTGTTACTCCGGCCTCGCCGACCGGTCACCCCTACCCGGCGATGATCTGTTTGGCTTGCAACGAGCTATCCTGCAGTCAGGGGCGAAGTCAGTTGTTTCTGGATTGTGGGATGTCTATGACGACACGGCACCGGAATTGATTAAGTCCACCATGACAAATTTCAACGGTGGCCAAACCATCAGCCGGTCGTTGGCCGAAGCACAACGTGAATTCCTGAGGAAGCGCAAAGAAGCGGGCACCAGTGATCCATGGGTGCATCCCTATTTTTGGGCAGTGTATACATGCAGCGGAGGCGGTCACTCGAAATTCGCTTCGCGATAGGGCTTCAAAGGGACGGTCGGGACCACGCTAATCGATCCGCTCCTTCCCTGGCTTTTTCCTGCCTACCCACTAAATTCCCCTAAGAACCTTGGAAAACAACGCAGGTCCAGATCGGAATGGCTTACAGGGCGTTTATTTGTTCAATCACGTCAGCATCGAGCTTCATATGCATGGCTTGAACGGACTCAATGATCTGTTCGGGACGTCTTGCACCCAACAAAGCAACGCTGATGCCAGGTTTTGTCAACGTCCATGCAACCACCAATTGAGCGACTGTGCAATCCAACTCGTTGGCTAGATGTCTAAGTCGATCAAGGACATTTTGAGCGTCTTGAAAGGCCTGGCCTTGGAAAATTGGGTAAGTTAATCTGCGATCGGTTGGGTCAAAAACATGGTCTCGTTTCAGCCGACCCGAAAGCAAGCCTTTCATCAATACCCAGTAGCAGACCATGGCTATGTTGTTGGGCAAGGCAAAAGGCAGTAGCTCGCAGACGGCATCTTGCTGAAAGAGGTTGAAATAAGGTTGGATTGCCACAATAGGGCATACGACTGCGAATCTTGTGGCTTGTTCGAGGTTTACGTTCGAGACGGCAGCGTAACGAGCCCAACCGCGTTTGCAGATTTCCGCAATCGCTTCGGCGGACTCTTCAATGGGAACCATCGGATCAGGTGAGTGCAGATACATCACATCGACATGGTCCATGCTGAGCCGAGTCAAACACGCTTGGGCTTGAGCCAAGAGTGTCGCTCGTCGGCCATCGACAACACGCTGCTTTTTGTCGTCCCAGTGGGAACCGACTTTGTGCGCGATGATGGCTCGATCACGACACGTCCGCAACGCGGAACCGAGCACCCGATCACTTCGTCCGTCATAACCATACGAGAACGCCGTATCGAAAAAATTGACGCCATGATCGAGGGCAGCACGAATGGTGGCTATGGACTGTTCGTCTGTGACGCCTAGAGAACTTATGCCGGACATCGGCCAGCATCCAAGCCCCACCCGGCTGACGTGCAAGTCGGAGGTGCCAAGTCGTGTCAAATGCGATGTGTCGATTGGGTTTGGCATAAATCGCCTTAGGAATGGGCTAAGAATGTAAGAAACGTTAGAAACCGCGATTGTACCCATTCCTCAGCGGATGACACGAAAGCCCTATTGCGATATGCTTTTAAGCGTTCGGCAGATTGCATTATCCCAACCCGATGCGTGAGCGAGGGACGATTCCGCAAGTCCCTCACGTACGTTTCGGGTTATGATCGGTAGTCTTCACGATGCCGCTCGCCTTAAAAGCTGATTCGAGTCGAAGCCTCCTGATTCCCTTAAAAACAATTTTACTTCCCATGACCGAAATTATCGTTCCGTCCGTTGGCGAAAGCATTTCAGAAGTCCAAATTGGACAGTGGCTCAAGAAAGAGGGGGACTGGGTCGCGGCAGGTACGGACCTGGTCGATCTGGAAACCGAGAAAGCGTCGGTGCAGATCTCGGCTCCCGAGGATGGCATTTTGGTTAAAATCCTAAAGCAGAGCGAGGAGTTTGCGGCGGTTGGAGATGTCATCGCGTCCTTTCAGCCTGCCCCAAAATCTATTGCGCCCCCCGCCGATTCGCCCCAGGCACCCTTAGCGTCGTCCATGGCCAATGGACCGACAGCTTCGATTTCAGCGGCACCCCAGCCGATTGGTGCGCCCCGTGTGATGCCTGCGGCCCAAAGGATGCTAGACGACAATCAGCTTTCGGCTGGTGCCATCCCTGCGACTGGCCCTGGCGGTCGATTGCTGAAAGAGGACGTAGCTCGATTTGTTACTCAAGCGACCACGACAGCTAGTTCCGTTGCGGTCGGGGCAGGGGTTGCGGCAGCAACCGCGGCGACCCTCGTTGGGAAGGCGACAGCCAGCATTGCAAGCACATCCACGCCAGCTTCAAAGCCAACGGTACCATCGCAATCCTTGATGCAACAAGGCACTCCCAATCGCAGCGAAGAAATCAAGCCGATGAGCATGATTCGCCGAACGATTGCTACGCGATTGGTGCAAGCCCAACACAATGCCGCTTTGCTGACAACGTTCAACGAAGTCGATATGCAACCCGTCATGCAACTGCGGACCAAGTACAAAGACGCCTTCAATGAAAAGCACGGAGTAAAATTGGGCTTCATGTCGTTTTTCGCCAAAGCCGCATGCGAAGCGCTGAAGCGATTTCCGTCGGTGAATGCAGAAGTTCGTGGCAACAACATCGTCTACCGCCACTACTGCGATATCGGGATCGCCATCGGAGGTGGCAAAGGGCTGGTGGTGCCAGTTCTTCGAAACGTCGAGAAGATGGGCTTTGCGGAGATAGAACGCAGCATCGGTGAGTTCGCATCGCGAGCACTCGCCAACAAATTGATGCCGGACGACCTTGAGGGAGGCACTTTCACGATTAGCAATGGCGGCATCTATGGGTCCTTGCTGTCTACTCCCATTGTGAATCCACCGCAAAGCGGCATTCTCGGTTTGCACTCCATCCAAGACCGTCCGATCGCGTTGAATGGCGAGGTTGTCATTCGCCCCATGATGTATCTCGCGTTGACCTACGATCATCGCATCGTAGACGGGCGTGAAGCCGTATCGTTCTTGAAAACGATCAAAGACGTCATCGAAGACCCGTCTCGACTATTCCTAGAGATCTGATCATGATGCAACTTGGTTTTGTTAGCGCCATTCTCCCGGACCTGTCGCTCGAACACGTATTCGAGGTCGCTTCGTCGATCGGTTACCGCTACGTAGAAGTCATGTGTTGGCCACCGAGCAAGGCAGATCGACGCTACGCAGGAGTGACCCATATCGACGTGGGAGGACTCAATGAGTCATCCCTAACGTCAATCCAAGCTCTGGTCCAAAAGACGGGCGTTCAAATCAGTGGCTTGGGTTACTATCCAAACTGCCTGGCACCGGACGCTACCGAGGCAGAGCGAAGCGTTGAGCATCTAAAGCAAGTCATCTTGGCAGCTCCGAAGCTGGGACTCAACCAAGTCAACACGTTCATCGGACGCGATTACACCAAAAGTGTGGACGACAATTGGCCGCGGCTCATGTCCACATGGAAACCGATTGTGGATCTCGCCGAAAGTTGTGGCGTTCGCATTGGCATCGAGAATTGTCCTATGCTGTTCACGAAGGACGAATGGCCAGGCGGAAAGAACATTGCCTCGTCGCCAGCCGTTTGGCGACGATTGTTTAGCGACATAGGAAGCCCCAATTTGGGACTGAATTACGATCCGTCGCACATGATCTGGCAATGCATGGATTACTTGAAACCCATTCGCGAATTCATCGATCGGATTTTTCATGTGCACGCCAAGGATGTGCGTATCGATCGGCATCTTTTGGACGAAGTCGGAATTTTCGCGCACCCAAACCTGTACCATTCCCCCAAGCTACCGGGGTTGGGGGAAATCGATTGGGGACAATTCTTTTCGATCCTGGGGGATGCAGGTTACCAAGGGCCTGTCTGTGTCGAAGTCGAAGATCGGGCTTATGAAGCGACGCTTGAGAATCGCAAGGAGTCGTTGGCACAGAGCTATCGATACCTGAGCCAATTTGTTGGTCGATGATTATGCCTTCAGTTTTTGTCGGATGCGCTCGGCCATGCGTTCGAGGTCCAAATCTTTGGTTAAGTCCTCTTCGGTTTTTCTGCAAGCGTGCATGACCGTTGTGTGGTCTCGACCGCCAAAATACTCACCGATGTTTTGAAAGGACACATCCGTCCATTGACGCATCAGAAGCATTGCCAGGCCACGAGCGCGGACCACACTGGATTTGCGTCCGGGGCCTCGCAACAACTCCATCGTGATTTGCATTTCCCTGGCGACCGCTTTCGCAATGTCCGAGGTGGATGGCGCCTTCGCAATTTGCGAGTCCACCAGCTTGTCAATCAGCCGTTTGGATTCCTTTTTGGTCCGGTCTGGGCTCACACGATCTTGGTGCGACCAACGAATGAGAATCCCTCGCAGTTGTAGCGGCGACATCCCATCTTGCAGTTGACACGCGATCGAGTCTAAATCGTGATCGGTGATTTCTATCTGCGAGCTTGCCGCCAGAAGTCGCAGGATTTCAAGACGTGTTTCGCTGCCCGGCAACGAGAGCAGCACGCTGTGCCCACCATTGAGACGGCTGGATAGCGAGGATCGCAACTTCGGAACCAAGTTTGCAAGCTCCGAGGCTGTAGTAATCATGGCACCACCGTCACTCGTCAAACGCTCTATGGTCGACACCATTTCCGCTTGGGCTGCCGGCTTCGTTGCGAGTTCGTGGATATTGTCGACGACTAGGCAGCTGCACTGGCGATGAAGCTGACGAAATCGCTCCATGTCGTCGGCCTCAATAGCTCGCGTGAAGGCCTTAGCAAAGTCCGATCCGCTGGTCAGGGTGACGGTTCGGTTTTTGGATTCGTTGGTCCATCGGGCCGCAAGGGTTAACGCCAGAGCGGTTTTACCTGCCCCGCTTGGACCGTAGAGGTACAGGGGTGATCGCGAAACGAGCTGCTCAATGCCGTTGGGGGCAAGGCATTCCACAACAAGCTGATTTTCGGGACCAGCCACGAAAACGTCGAGCAGGGGCGTTGCTCCGATGAGACTGGCGAAGGAACCTTTGCGCAATCGAGGCTGCTGTAATGTAATTACGGTTACTGAATTACTGAGCAAGTTCATCGGTGCGGCGGTTGGAAAGCTATTATGCAGAATGCATCATTCTGCGGTATCTAAATAGGGATCCTGTCCCATCTCCCTTTGAATCTTAGTTCGTTCCTTCTCGTGGTACAGCAATGCCATTCGATCTCGGAAGTGTTTCCGCTCAACTTTTCGCTGGGCGGCTCTGAATTGTGCTGCTTGTCCGTTCAAAGATCCGCCGGATTTCCCCTTTAATTTCAGCTTTTCGGCAGGTTTGGTGCCAAAACCGTTTCTAAGGATATCATCGTCCATCGATAAATATTGCCGATAAGTGCCTGGGTCACCTTGCCGGCCACATCGACCGATCAACTGCCGATCGATCCGGGCAGCATCGTGCAACTCGGTGCAAATCACCATCATGCCACCGATTTCGCGAACGTCATTCTCGAGTTTGATGTCGGTTCCGCGACCGGCCATGTTGGTTGCGACTGTGACCTGTCCACGACGTCCCGCGTTGGAGACGATCTCGGCTTCGCGTTCGATTTCGTGCGCGTTGAGGACTTGGACGTGGACACCTGCCTTGCGAAGCATATCGGCCAGGATAGCGGATTTGTCGATCGAGCGCGTTCCGATCAACACAGGCCGACCGACTTCATGAACCTTGAGAACCTCTTGCACGATGGCCTGAAACTTTTCGGTCATGTCGCCGCAGACCATGTCAGGTAGCCGTTGCCGTTTGGGTGGTCGATTGGTCGGAACCTGCACGACCGGCGTTTTGTAAATGCGACGAAGTTCGCTGGCGCTGCTTGCCGCCGTACCGGTCATTCCAGCCAGGTATCGATATCGCAAGAACAAATCCTGAACGGTGATGCGTGCGGCCTGTCCAGTCGGCACGGTCACCTCGATTTTCTCCTTGGCTTCGATGGCTTGATGGATTCCGTCCCGCCACTTTCGCCCCTCAGCTAGTCGTCCTGTGAATTCATCGACGATTACAATTTCACCGTCGACGACAACGTACTGTCGCTCAAGGTGGAAGTCGCGATGGACTTTGATGCCGCGTTCGATGTACTCGTACAAATCGACGAGAGCTGCCAGTCGGATCTCTTCGCTTCGAGGAATGGACCGTACGTATTGACGTCCCTTGGAAGTCAACTCAATCTTGCGGGTATCTTCCTCGATGGTGAAGTGTTCTTTGAGCACGAAGGACGGTGCGTGCTCCGCAGCCCATTTGAAGGTAGCAATCACCACTTCCCGGGACTCATCGCCCAGCGACCCGATAATCAAGGGCGTTCTCGCCTCATCGATCAAAATGCTATCGGCTTCGTCCACCAAGCAGAAATGCATGCCGCGTTGAACCGGTTGTTCGCCAGCCGACGTCCAACGTTCTTGGGATCCGCTTCCGAGGAAGTCGTCGACAGCACGTCCTTGCGCCCGCATCAGCAATCGGTCTCGGAGGAAATCGAAGCCAAATTCTTTGGCGGTCCCATAGGTAATGTCGGTGGCATAGGCTTTTCGACGTTGGTCTTGATCGTGTTGAGTTAAAACCGTGCCAACGCGCATGCCTAGCAAATCATAAAGCGGCCTCATCCATTCAGCGTCTCGCTCGGCCAAGTAGTCATTGACCGTAGCAAGGTGAGCGCCCTTTCCGAGCAACGAGTGCAGGGCCAGAGGCAAGGTGGCCGTCAGCGTTTTCCCTTCGCCGGTCTGCATCTCCGCAATGCACCCATGAAACAAACAGATACCCCCGAGTATTTGCGCATCGTAGTGGCGCATATTGAGCGCCCGACGCCCAGCCTCGCGTATCAGCGAGTAGACTTCGGGGAGCAGTGACGAAAGTGGCTCGCCACTTTTGGATCGGTAGACTAGCGACAGAGCTTCTTTGCGCAACTGCGGCTCGGTCAATTCTCGCCGGTGGTTTTCCCAAGCATTTACCGCCCGCGTTTGTTCCAGCCACTGATTGATCTTGTACTGTGCCACGCCTGGCAGCGACCAACCGGAGGACACATGCGGACGGCTCGGCAAATGAAGTTTGCGGTCGCCACCCTCTTGGGCGATGACGGCTTTGGATGGTTTGTCGGGTGCAGGGTCAAGCAAACTGGACATGGATGATTTTGTGTTGGTCCCGCCAGCCTGCCGGGATGAAGTTCACTGCAGTTTCGGATGGCCGGTTTGGAACTATTGTAAGCATGGCAAAGGAAACCGTCTTTGGTTTCGTTTGGGCATTCGTTCCAAACTGCTTTGGTTCAGGCATTTTGCATACGAAAATCCGTCCCTGGCGGTTTGGGGGGTCTGCGAAAGATGTGCCGCATGTTCCCTTTTATCCTCAGATTCCTACGGATCTGGCCGATCCAATTATGCGAACGGTACGCAAGCCATCGCTTAGCGAGAAAGAAATTATGAGAAAAAACCGAATTAAGTTGACCCTGATTATTGCCTCTCTGTGTGGAACTGGTAGTTCCGCTAGCACATACGGGCAAGACTATTACACTTCAGGCCCCATCTCGAGCGTTGGTCGCATCGGTGACGGCGGCGTACAAGAAACTGCAACTGAGGCTGCCCTCGTCCAAGACGCAAGACCGGTTGCGTTTCGTTCGAATGTAGTCGCAGACGATGGATCGGGCGAGTCCTATTCCAACATCAAATTTAAGAATGCGTCTTACGGTTCCGAAGCCATGGGGACCTCCGAGTATGCCGGTTCCTGCGGAGCAGCACCATGCGGCACGTCAAGCTGCAGCAGCGGTTGCTCAGATATTTCCAGTGGCTGGTTCGAAAGCGAAACGCTTTTGTGGTGGCCCAAAAAATTCGGGGGTGGACCACTGGTCGTAGGTGGGAACAACCCCGCCGTTCTGCCAACCACGCCGTTGGCTGGCGGCCCGACCACCCCAATCGGCCACGAAATGGTAGTCGGTATGCGGCTCAATATGGGCGTATGGGCCGATTGCAATCAAAACTTCGGGGTCGGAGCTCGCGGTTGGGGAATCCTCACCGATGGCACCAATAGGACTTTCACCAATGGCGGAAACTCAACCGGCATACCGTTTTTTAACGCTTCCATTCCCGCTCCAGATACCTTTCTGGTCAATGTGAGCGCTGGAGTAAACGGGGCGAACACCGGTACCATTCAAATTAAAAACGATTTGGATCTCGTGGCTGGCGAAGCGTACGGCCGATGGTTGCTGATTCGAGACGGCAAAAGTCGAGTCGATTTTCTTAGCGGCTATACCTTTGTTCGGATGGATAGCGAACTTGGGATCCGGAGCCAGTTTACGGACGGAATCACCAATACGATTCAGAACGGAACCGTGATTACGACCCAGGATACATTTGGGACCAAGAACCAGTTTCATGGCGGCCATATCGGCTTACTAAATGAAGTCTCTAAGGGACGCTTCACGTTCTCGGCAATGGGCAAAGTTGCACTGGGCAACGTTCGTCAGTCCAGCACGATCAGCGGACGATTCACCGAAGTTGCCCCTGGTGGTGCAGCCGCCGCGGAAGCGCGAGGGTTGTTTGCACAAAACAGCAACATCGGAACGATTACTCGAAATCAGTTTACGTTCTTGCCCGAAGCGAATGTCAAGATGAAGTATCAGCTGGGACGAGCCCAGTTGGGAGTTGGGTATTCACTCCTCTTGTTCCCAAGCGTTGCGATGGCAGGTGACCAAATCGATCGCAATGTGGACATCGCCAACATTGGCGGCAACCTGGCTGCTCCTGGGGCTAGACTTGTCACCGACACATTCTTCCTACACGGTCTAGACCTCGGTATGACTTTCTCGTTCTAGAGTTGGTTCGTACCGTTCCACAGACTTCAAATGCGTTCGTCCCCTCATTTTGGGGATGAACGCTTTTTTGCCTCTCGGATCTTAAACATCACAATGATTCCAATATTAATAAACGATACAGGTCGATGGTTGGATCGGTTTAGTGAAGTTCTCGACCGATGGGAGTCGATTCTAAATCAAGTGCATGCGGACTACATTTGTGGCGACTACTCGAATATCGCAAAACTGAGCTCAGCCAGCGAGAGTCTCCACGCCGAAATTCAGAGTTGTAAGGACGACCGAAAAGAGCTGTTGCGACTTGCGACCGATTCAGGTTTCGGAACTCATAGTCTCAAAGGGCTTTCCGTTCAGCTCGATTCCCAATGGCCAGCCCTTTGGACCCATCGAATCGCCAATCTGGAACTTCAGGTAAGTAGAATCCAACAATTGAGTATGGGCCTGTGGGTGACAGCCTTTCAGTCCAAGTCCTATGTAACAGAATTGCTTTTAATTCTGGCAACCGGCACGACCGAACGAGCGACGTATTCACCCAATGAATCGCACGCCCAAGAAGGTGGCTTTTTGATTGACGAAGCGGCATAGAGTGGAAAGACAAAGATGATTGAATGACCATTGATCGAAATACAGCCGCAATCACAATGCTGGCAGGAATTCACGCATGAGCTTATTCAGTGCCATTCAGGGCTCGTCCAACGCGCTGCGTGTCAATCAGGTTGGATTGCAAGTTGTTGGCAACAACATTGCGAACGTCAACACCCCTGGTTACATTCGCCAGGAGCTTATTCAAACTCCAGCCCGCGGGTATAAAGCTGGCGACTTGATCATCGGACAAGGTGTTCAAGCAATCGGAATCCAACAAAAGTTGAATAACTTTGTTATCGACCGACTCCGCCAGACCCAGAGTCAACTTTCCTATCAAGAGCAATTGGAGGGGACCAATTCTCAAATTGAAAGTTTGATAAACGAGCTAAGCGACAAAGACTTCTCCTCCAATCTGAGCCGTTTTGCCAATGCTTTTCAAGACGTTGCAAATCAACCTGGTAGCGACTCCGTTCGCACGCTCGCCATTTCGCGAGGGCAGGAATTAGCCACTCAACTGAGAAGTCTTTCCAAGAGTGTCGATGGCATCTCAAGCCGCAATCAGTCTGAGATTTCCGCGGCAGCAACCGATATCAATCGCATCGTTCAAAGCATTGCCAAGCTGAATCAACGCATTGTCGAGATCGAGGGAGGCTCTCTCTCCAATTCCGACGCCGTAGGGTTACGAGACGAACGTCTTAAGGCCTTGGATGAACTCGCGACCTTCGTCGACACGACGGTATCTGAAGAACCGACCGGTGCGGTCACGGTTTTCGTGGGTGGCGATTATCTCGTAAGCGACGGACTCGCCCGCGAAGTAAAAACTGGCGTGAACTCGGACGGTCCGAACAGAAGTCTTGAGATTCGATTGGTCGACACGGATGTCGGGTTGAGGGTGACAGGAGGAAAAGTGAAGGGGCTATATGAAACAGCCAACACCGCAACCTCTTCGGGGTTCAAAGGGAAACTGGACTCGCTGGCCTCAGATGTGATTCGTGTCGTCAATCGCCTTCATTCGCAAGGCCAGGGCCTCAAAGGAATTGGCCTTGCGACCGGCGAGACCGTTGTGAAAAACACATCCGGCCCGATCGAGCAGTCCAACCCAAATTTGGACATCGACAACGGCTCGTTTGTGATCGAAGTCAAAGATGGGAAGACTGGTAAAACGAAAACGTTTGATATTCTTGTTCGCCAACAAGGACTCCCAAGCGATACTACCGCCCAACAACTAGCTACTTCCATTGATGGCATCGACGGGATTAGCGCGAGAATTACCAACGACGGGCGGTTCGAGATCAAATCGGACTCGGAGGCCATCAAGTTTAGTTTCGCTAACGATACAAGCGGTGCGCTGGCGGCTCTCGGGATCAACACTTTCTTCCGAGGTGACTCAGCTTCGACGATCGAAGTCCGCCCCAGCTTGGTCGCAGACCCCTCGTTGCTCGCCGCGAGCCTCAAGGGTGTTGGAAATGGTGCCGACAACGCGATCAGAATTGCCGAAGCCTTTTCCAAATCAACGGACTTGCTCGGCGGGAGAAGCATCAACGCGCTCTACGACGAGATGATTGCGGGTACCACACGCGATATCAATTCTCAGAAAGGCATTACCGACGGACTTCGGAATTTTCAGCAAACGCTTGAAGCCCAACATCTCGGAATTTCAGGCGTCAATTTAGACGAAGAAGCCGTCAAGATGCTCCTCTACCAACGGGCGTTTCAGGCAACTTCGAAACTGATTACCGTCGCGTCGGAAATGCTGGATACTTTGGTCCATATTATCTAGCTCGTGACTGCCATCGAACCATGTTAAGTTCTTTCTATCCTGTTGTTGCTGGCCGAACGAGCGATGCCCTTTCTCGCTACCGTTCGCTTTACCAAGTCCAGGTAAGCAAACTGGGCATCCAGCAGCTCGAGGACCAACTTAGCTCTGGAAAACGCTTCAACCTGCCAAGCCAGGATCCGACGGCGGCTATCCGTGTTATCGGGATTCAGCGCGACCTCGAATTTCGAGATCAAACGCTCCGAAATCTAGATTCGTCGCAGAGCTATCTCAATGTTACCGAATCCACGCTAGGCAACGTACAGGATACGTTGACGGAGATTAAAGGCCTCGGCGTCGAGAGCGCAGGCAACGTCAATAGCGACGCCGAACGTGAAGGTTGGGTTAACCAAATCAACGCCACACTCGAACGCCTCACCGCCGCAGCAAACACCCGCTACCAAGATCGTTACCTATTCGCGGGTGGCAAATTAGACTCACCAACGGTTTCCAAATTGAATGACACCATCCAATTTGCCGGAAATGATCTCGACTTGTTGACCATCGCAGACACCGGCGAATACATTGCCCACAATGTGACCGGCCAAAAAGCCCTTGGTCTCATTTCAGACGGCGTCGTTTCGCGTGTGGATTTGAATCCAGCAGCCATAGGTCGAACCCGACTAGCCGACCTCAATGGCGGCCAAGGAATTTCACTGGGTGCAATCCAGCTATCGAATGGGCTGGAGCGAGTGACGGTGGACCTTTCAGGGGCGGAGACCCTTGACGATGTGTTAGAGCGAGTGAACAACGCCGCACCCTTGAGCGGTCGAAATGTGCAATTCAGTCTCAACAACGGGGCTCTTGTGGCTGGCTACGCCGACGGGGGACCAGGGCAATTGCATATTCTTGAGTCCGGGGCAGGAAGAACTGCAAGGGACCTTGGAATTCTGACAGAGACTTTGCCAGCACCGCTGCCGATTACTGGATCGACGCTTGACCCAATCCTTAGGCCGACCACTCTGCTCTCCCAGCTCAATGGGAATACGGGGTTGATCGCCAACGATGGAATTCGAATCGAACAAAACGGAAAGACTTACAATATTTTGCTGGGTACGGCCGTTACCATTGAGGACTTGACGAACTTAATCAATGGGTCAGGGGCCGCAGTTCGTGCTGACATCACCCCGGATGGCCGAAACTTAAGAATACGTTCGACTCAAAGCGGGGCTAACTTTTCGATTGGAGAAAACACCGGAAATCTAGCCGAAAGATTAGGTTTGCGGACGTTTCACGAGCAGCTCAGATTAGACCAACTGAATTTCGGTCAAGGAATCCACGCTACCGATGGTCCTGACCTGTCGATTCAACGAAATGATGGCAGCGAATTCACCATCGATTTGGTTGGTACGACAACGGTTCAGGATGCCCTGGATCGCATCAATAATCACGTCAGCAATCAAGATCCCGCAACGAAGATAACAGCAAGCCTCAATACAGTTGGTAACGGAATTACCCTCGCGTCTGCCGTATACGTTCCCAATCCGCTCGGACCACCCCTGACAACCACCCCTGGCCCTATCAGGGTGCGAAACGCGGGAGGTAGCCAAGCCGCCTTTGGACTCGGCTTGGTCCCAAAGGGAAGTCTTGAGGTAGAAGCTTCGCTCGTGGGAACAACGTATACCGTCGTTGGCAACGACCCGAATCCTCAAGAGGTAAAAGGGGTTTTTAACTCCTTGATTCGTTTGCGTGAAGCCATTTCAGCAAAAGATACTTCTGCGATTGCTCGAGCCGTGGAATTGGTCGATGCAGATCTGTCGAGACTCTCGTTGAGTCGTGGTTCACTCGGCGTTCAGCAGCAACGGATTGACGACCTTAAAAGTCTCCAAGAAGACAATCAAGTCCAATTGAAAGCAGATGAATCTCAGAACTTCGATGCGGATTTGGCGAAGACCATCACCGAGCTTCAAGCAAGACAGGCCTCTTACGAAGCCAGTTTGAAACTGCTTGGGAACGCCTCTCAGCTCAGCCTGTTCAATTACCTTTAGGCGTCGTCGTGGACGAGCGAGGCCCTTCGCTCGTCCTTGCATTGACTGTGGACGAGCGAGGCCCTTCGCTCGTCCTTGCCGAACCAATTCATTGCTCAGGAGGGTGAGGCGGGTGAGGCTCCTGCCGAACCAATGCGACGCCAGCTCGGCAGGAGCCTCGCCCTGGGATGATGAATCTTGACGTTGCAAGACCAATTTTTGTACATTGCTCAGCTTAGTGTTTCATTGCGCGATTTTTGAGTGTGCGAATTCAAGGAGGGTTTTGCTATGATTGCAACGGCGG
>JANMLD010000430.1:0-5329 GCA_031372345.1 Pirellula sp. | reverse complement strand
GGTTGGGGTCCTTCGGAAGGTGCCAGGGAGACGTCGGCGCGTGCCGACCCGGAAAAACATTGATAAACTAGTAGTAGCGAAGACTGGACTTGAACCAGCGACCCACGGCTTATGAAGCCGTTGCTCTAACCAACTGAGCTACTTCGCCAAGTGCTTTTTCATTTGGACTGGCCAAACTACTTCTAGAATCCCCTCTCACCACTCCCCCACTAGAGTGGGTGCTTCGGCAAGCGGTTTTTCTATGAATCGTACTATATCGGACCATGCTAGGCAACGCCAGAGGTTGCCTTGGAAGTTTGGAAACGAACCAATCATCCGCCACGTTGCAATCTGCTTTATTGGCTATACTTTTGGGAAGTGCACGCGGGTCGTACACGCAATGGTCGCTGATGCTCACCGAAGGCTTTTTATGCGTTTTTTTGTTAGTATCCTCTCGTTCACGCTATTCCTCATCGCCACGCTCGCAGCCATCAATGCTGCCGACCGTCCGCCCAATGTCGTTCTCATCGTGGCTGACGACTTGGGTTATGCCGACGTTGGTTGCTACGGTGCCAAAGATATTCTCACACCCAATCTGGATCGATTGGCAAGAGAAGGTACTCGGTTTACCAACTTCAATGTGGCCCAGGCTGTTTGCACCGCTTCGCGGGCCGCGTTGCTCAGCGGCTGCTACCCAAATCGCATCGGCATGGCGGGCGCGCTCAATCACACCAGTACCACCGGCATTCACTCCGACGAAACGCTGTTGCCCGAGCTTTGCAAGGCCAAAGGATTCAAAACGGCCTGCTTTGGAAAATGGCACCTAGGTACTCGGCCTGCCTTCGATCCAACTCGAAATGGATTTGATCAATGGCTTGGCTTGCCCTACTCCAATGACAACGGGCCTTTGCACCCAACGGTTCGCGGCATTCCTGCGCTTCCACTCATTGAAAATGGAACCACCGTCGCCTTGGATCCCGATCAATCCAATTTCACGAAGCTGTTTACCGAACGAGCTGTGAAGTTCATCGAGGCCAACAAATCGCAGCCGTTCTTCCTTTATGTTCCTCACGTTATGCCGCATGTGCCAATCGCCGTATCGTCCGCGTACGCTGGCACTTCGGGGCGAGGTCTCTACGGCGATGTCGTCCAAGAATTGGACTGGTCCATCGGCGAAATTATGAACTCCCTTAAAAGTAATGGTGTCGACGAAAACACGCTCATTCTGTTTCTTTCAGACAATGGCCCCTTTCTAAGTTACGGTGCTCATGCTGGGGACGCCAAACCATTCCGAGAAGGCAAGCTAACCACATTCGAAGGAGGAGTGCGTGTGCCGTTGATTGCTAGATGGCCTGGAAAGGTTCCGGCTTCACGGACCTGCAACGAGTTGGTGACCGGACTCGATGTGCTTCCGACCTTGGCGAAGCTGATCGACGCGCCGTTACCCAAGTTGAAGATCGATGGCCAAGACCTATCGCCGCTTCTGCTTGGCGTACCGGGAGCCAAGGGCCGCCAGAGTTTCGCTTACTACTCCGGTTCCGAACTGCACGCCGTCCGCAACGGGAAATGGAAATTGCATTTGCCTCACGAGTATCTGACGGTGAACGGGCCAGCAGGCGTTGATGGCAAACCTGCTAACTTCGCCAATATGGCACCCAATTCAATTGAAGAATCGGGTATTCGCGGCATTGCCAGCCGGCACGGTTATAAAGTCGAGAAGCTGGGACTTTCCCTGTTCGATCTCGACGCCGATCCTGGTGAGACCATAAACCTCCAAGAGAAACATCCCGACATTGTGAAACAACTTGAATCGGCTGCCGATGAGTTTCGAAATGAACTCGGCGACGCAATTACCAAGGTGACTGGAGCCGGTATTCGGCTGGCTGGGATCGATAGTCCAACCAAAGTGCAGTTCAACGTAAAGCCGTTTGCGAAAGACAATCTTATGGCTTGGTGCATCGTTCCCTTCGACGCAGCCAAACGAACTCCTGAGCAAAGAGCCAGCATGCTGCGTGAACTAGGCATTCGGCGTTTCGCTTACGATTATCGAGCAGAACACATTCCTAGCTTCGAAAGGGAAATCGCGGCGCTGAAAGAAAATGATATCGAGTTGTCCGCTTGGTGGTTCCCTGCCACGCTCAACGACGAAGCGAAGATGATTCTTTCTCTTCTTGAAAAGCACAACGAACACCCGCAACTTTGGGTTATGGGTGGTGGCAACGTGAATATGATCGCAAGCCAGGCCGAAACGTTTGCGACGCAAGAAGCCGAACGCATTCGACCCATTGCAGTCGCCGCTCAAAAAATCGGTTGCAAGGTTGGCCTTTACAATCACGGCGGTTGGTTTGGAGTTCCCGAGAACCAGCTGGAGCTCATTCGAAGAATCAATATGCCAAACGTTGGTATTGTATTTAATCTTCACCATGCCCACGATCAACTCGATCGGTTGCCAGCAGTTCTAGCGATGCTCAAACCGCATCTATTGGTCGTCAACATCAATGGAATGCAAACCGACGGCGAACGGCTAGGTAAGAAAATCCTGCCGCTTGGAACCGGCGACCGTGACCTGGAAGTCCTTACCGCCATATCCCAAAGCGGTTACGATAGTCCTATTGGCATTCTGAACCACACCGACGAGGACGCGCGAGAACGGTTGCAACTGAACTTGACGGGGCTGGATTCGCTTGTGTCTAAGTTGTTGGGACGGAAAACCAAGAATTGAACCGGGGCAACCGAATCCACTGGGATTTGGTGGTGATCAATCAATGAAATCACTTTTTTGAGAGTCTTCCATGGCCCGAGCTGATTTAATTTCGATCGTATGCCGACGTGGGTTCTTTGATTATCTTCACTATGGTATCGATATTGGGGACGGCACCGTCGTTCATTTGGCGACCGAACCGGAGGGACGTGAGATGTCTGTCCAACGCGTTTGCATGGATCTATTCGCTAAGGGCGCGGAGATCTCGGTGGAGGATGTAGAGGAGCCACTCCCTCCGAACGAAGTCGTTGAAACAGCATTGGCGGCTATTGGTCGTAGAGGTTACGACTTGGTCATCGGAAACTGTGAGCACTTTGCCAGACTGGTGAAGACGGGTAGGGGGCATAGTGTTCAAGTGGACAAGTGTGTCAGCTCTGTCGTGCGTACTGCGTTTTCCGGCTTCGTCAGTGCTACCCGGAGGCATGTCATTGCTGGTTCCTTGACGGCAGTTTCTCAATCTAAGTTTCTGGTAGCGGCTGGATCCCTGGTACCAACGGTGGTAGGCGAAACAGCTAGGCAAGGAGCCTATCTGGCGGCTCGCCAATTGAAGATGACTCACGATGAAGCGGAGCGTTCTAGCCGAAGAGTAGGGCATGCCGCATGTGCGGTAGGTGGCTTCGTGGTCGGTGGACCGGCAGGCTTCGCCGGCGCACTCGCTATCTCGGTGGCAGCGGATCGATTGACCGACGCAATCCATGAGCGGTATTCGACTTAAGTCAAATGCATAGTTTGCCGCTCGACTCAGAACTGAAAGTCATCTGTCACCGAGTCATAGACTGGCAAATAACGATAGTAGACCTCGAGCGTCAGACAGGCCATAGCGGTCACGTAGAGTCGTCCACCGGTTTGATTCGCGATGGTGATTGCACCGTTTTTATTCGCGACGGCGATTGTCGGCTTGCCGCCTGCTGCAGCAAACCACCAACTGCCAGCCATGTGTCCCTCTTTTTCTTGTGTTTTGATCAAATACTCTCGCATTTTTTCGTTCCAATCCTTCCACGGTTTGCCACCGTATTGGAAAAGGACTTGTGTTGCATAGTAATCATAGTAGAGGTCCATCGGTGAAGGACCTTCTTTGGATAGATAATCGATCGCTTTGAGAATGGCTGGATCCGTGTTGGACCACCCGCGAAAAATGCGCATCAAGGTACCGATTGCGGTCATGCTTGCAGTTGGATTTAGTTCCGGGCTGTATGCGAACATGAATTCGCTTTTTGAGTGTTTGCGTAAGAACAGATCGATACCCCGAATGGTTTCCGCGTTAACGACAATCTTTGCGCTGAAAGCGCTCTTCAATGCCATGACTTGCCACCCGACGATGGATAGATCACCGGGTTTGCCTTTGGGATGGTAGTCCCAGCCGCCAGCGGGATGTTGGGCATAGATGATCTGATTGATGGCGAGTTGACAAGACTCCTTAATGCTAGCGTCCCCTTTCATTTGAAGCGCTTCGCAAAGAGCTAGTGTTGCGATGCCGTGTTCGTACATTTCAGATCTTGCAACCATTGTTAGCCAAGTACCGCGACCGTTCTGCTCTTTAAGGTTTTGAACAAGAAAGTACACTCCTCGATTGACATTGTCGCTGTATTCCCCTTCGTGCATCGTATGCCCTGCACCTAGAAAGCAGAGTAGCGCGAGACCGGTGGCGGCAATTTCATGTGGGTCTTTCTCAATACCACCATGGTCGCATTCACCGTTGCATGGCCCTTCTTCAAAACGGACGGTCCAGGAGCCATTGTTGCGTTGATGCCTTGCCAAGTAGGCGAGGGCCGCTTCGACTGCGGCTTCGCTGGCTGGGGTTGCGCCATTTCGCTGGCCGGTGATCGCTCGATTCTTTGGCGAACGTCCTTCCAGCGAGGAACGGACGAACGCGGCTCCGTTTCCCTTTCCCTGAGTGCCCGACAACCGAATCGTATCGGACACTGTTTCAGACTTCTGAGGAAGTTCACCCGGAATGGTCACTAGGGTCGGTTGGACGTCGGATGCAAGGAATGAACTCTGGATCGCGTCCGAGAAAACACCTGACTGGCTGGCTTCGTCGTTCGACTGCGACTCGATGACAACTGTCTCGATGGATTCTGCATCTCCATTGGAAACGCCAGCCTCGATGGAAAGCCGATGTCCGAGTCCTGTTCCAGCGATGGTCCAAATGGCCATGATCAACAGAATCGCGAGATGGATTGCAAAGCTGCTTAGTCCGGCGATCCATGGATTTTTGGACTTAGAATGATTCACGGATGGCTCGCGTATAGGCGAAGGTCATTGCTTCGAATGCTATTACTTTATCCTAAAAAGATGCGAATCCAAACGAAACATGCGTTTGTCATGGTGCGAATTGACATGAAAGGGCGCGAAGATTGCTTTATGACGGATATACTTGTCGCTTTTTTGATAACGGTTTTTTTAGTAGGAACTCGCAGTTGTGAATGATGGTACGCTGACCGTCCGTCGGCGGAGCGACGGACCTACGTGGGCGACGTCGCTCCGCGACTCGCGGTCGGTGTAGTCGGAACAACCCAGGTGATTCGCCTCCCAAAAAACGATTCCCACGGAGCCGACACGCTATCCTCGATTGCGTAGCCATCAGCC
>JANMLD010000323.1:0-28884 GCA_031372345.1 Pirellula sp. | reverse complement strand
TTGTCTGTTGTCTGTTGTCTGTTGTCTGTTGTCTGTTGTCTGTTGTCTGTTGTCTGTTGTCTGTTGTCTGTTGTCTGTTGTCTGTTGTCTGTTGCGTTTTTATTTGCCATTTGCCATTTGCCATTTGCCATTTGAGATTTGAGATTCACTCCGGTTGGCTCATCCCTCATCCCTCAACCTATCGAAAGATCCACTGCTGGACTTCGACATTTCCCGATGTGGGAATGATTCTTGGCCCTGTCAAATTGGTCGAAAATGGCGCGCGGACGCGAATCGAAAACTCCGTCCCCATGGAGGCCGTATCCAAGACCCCAGCAGGTAAAATCTCAATCGTCGCCCCCGTAACGCCGCGCGTTGTCAAGATGGCATTGATGGCATCGTAAACCGATGATTCCGTTGCACTCAATTGCGATAGTTGTTGCATGCCGATATAGCATGCGGAGGTTACTTTCTGACGCAAGAAAATCATGTTAACAAACTGGATCATCGCCACAACAAAAAGCACGATCAGCGGCAGTGTCACTGCTGTTTCAACGACAGCGACGCCCGACCGGAGCCTAGGTACTCGATGACGTTTTTTTTTCGACTGGTAGCCAGCCATTAATCCTTCCCCTTGTACAGATAACTTAGGTCTTTTCGTTTTCCTTCTGCCTCAATCGTTCAAAATCCTTCGTGAATCAGGCATTGAAAAAATCTAGGTTGCGACTGGACGTGATGCGTTGATTTGGCAAGTATTTTTGTTTGCACAATTTGCAGTACCGATCCGTTGGCGACGATTATCTGGATTGAATCGCGTTTCCGGTTCGTTGGATGGCGGCGGGCCGATTGCGAATCACGGTACAACCCAGAGGATCGTCCATGTTGACGACGAAAAAGGATCGCCGATCGCGGGCGCCATTCCAGCTATCGCGGAATCATCCACACTGGAGGACATACCGAGAAGAATAGGGATGAAGATGGAAAGGACATGGTCTTCAATCAACTTCCGCCTGGGAAATACAATATTTCCATCCAGGAAAAACCCATTGCGAAAGGCAATAACATGTTTGAAGTCAAATCGTTCAGAGGCGAAGTCGTCTCTGTCTTTGAAAAAGAAGAAGCGAGCGTTGAGTTCCGATAGCACAATAACTCAAATTCAGGTTCGATCAACTTAGGCTTTGTGATCTGGTACAATCTGGTTGGAGGCTAGAAATGGTTGAGATTAAGTATGTTGGTGATGCCCTGTGGGAAAGGATTGAACGCGCCGTGGAGAACGTCAAGGATCGACTTAAGCGGGTCACGGGAGCATTGAATGCTGCGGGGGTTCCTTACGCTGTCATTGGAGGAAACGCTGTACAGCATTGGGTTTCCCAGGTCGACGAATCCGTTGTTCGGAATACGCGTGATGTCGACATTATCTTAAATCGCAGCGAATTAGCAATTGCGATTGCGGCTCTGGAATCGGTCGGGTTTATCTTCAGGCAAGCGGCAGGAGTTTCCATGTTTCTCGATGGCCCCAATGCGAAAGCTCGCGATGCGGTTCATGTCGTTTTTGCTGGAGAGAAAGTTCGAGCGGAATACCCTGAACCTGTTCCACAAATCGACGAGTACGCCATGATGGCGGACGCACGTACGCTAAAATTCGAAGCATTGGTGCGGATGAAACTGACCTCGAATAGGCGCAAGGATCAAGTGCATATCCTCGACATGATTTCGATTGGTATGATTGATGAAAGTTGGCTAGATCTGTTTTCGCCGGAACTTAGAGTCCGACTCAAGCAACTGCTAGACGACCCAGAGGGCTGAACACTTAAGACTGGGTGGCAAATGGGGAAAGGCCTCTTTTCTCAACCATCTTGCTTTTCGTACTCGTACTCAGCCATCAGCGGTACTCGTACTCGTTTCGAACCACTCGATCAAGTACTAGTATTTTGCGTACGAGTACGAGTATGATTATGATTATGATTATGATTACGATTGACAGCAAAACTTGGTGGTGATTAGCGAGAATTTAACGTATGGCAAAAGGGGTCAGGCCTCTTTTCGCATCTGTCTTCTCAACTCTCGAGCGAAAGACTGGCGGGATCGAGTATGCTACACTGAACAGCCAGGGGAATCGCAGGCCACGGAAAATTCGAGAACTGATTTCAGACCTTGAGAACGCTGGATTTGTGAACCGAGGAGGGAAAGGTAGCCATCGCAACTTTACTCACCCGAAGGTAGCGAATCCCGTCACGATTTCAGGACAACTCGGCGCTGATGCTAAGAATTACCAGGAGCGAATCGTAAAGTACGCAGTGGAGGAGAGCAAGAAATGAGTGATGCTGATCGCTATGCAAAAATCGTGTATTGGTCGGAGGAAGATAAATGTTTTATTGGGTGTTGCCCAAGACTTGTGATAGGTGGTTGCCATGGCGACGATCCCAAGACTGTTTTTGCCGAGTTGTGTGAGATCGTTGCCGAGACCGTAGAGCTTTATGCAAAAGATGGTCGTCCGCTGCCTCCACCCGATTCCAATTACGACTGGTCCAGCCAAACTCAATCTATGACCACGACCTAGGAGCTTTCAAATGAAGTTTTCAAAACGCCAGGTACTGAACGTGACCGAATTAGTAACGCTTCAAGTCCGGCGGAACTTGGGAATTGGCACAGAGGGTCCGGCCTCTTGTCTCAACCATCTTGCTTTTCGTTCTCGATTCGAAACACGTTACATTTAGTACGAGTACATTGAGTACGATTATGATTATGATTACGATTGACAGCAAAACCTGGGGGTGATCTGCGAGAAGTTGTCCTCTTACCAACGAATCTGGCTTGGAAAATACTCTGCAATCAACTCTTCGTAGTAAGGTCTCAGCCCTGCCACATTCATCCGCTCGTCCCGTTTCGTATACAAGTCGTATTGGTTGAAATCGTTCACCCATGCAAACATCTCGCGATCCCGATCGTTCATAAACATCTCATAGGCTTTTTCGCGGTGAATCGGATAGCACGAGTGATAGCGAATCATGTACAACCCGGGAAGCGGCAAGTAGTCTTTCACGACATGGTACAAATACTCGTCGTGTCCCCAGGACAACATGACTTGATCCAGGCCACAACCCGATTCGTAGATCCCTAACTCCGTCTGATAGCGCTCGTTTCGAAAATCTTCGTTGGCCTGGAAAGCTTCGTAGAAAACAATCTTCTCCGAATAACGACAGCCTACAGGAAAAGTATCCCCGACAACCGCCCACTGAGGCTCATCCCACAAGCATAAGATTTTGCCTAGATCGTGAATCAGGCCAGTGAGGATGTACCAACGAGGGCGGCCCGCTTTGCGAATGGCTTCGGCAGTTTGCAGCAGGTGTTCAATCTGGGGTAAATCGATATCCGGGTCGCTATCGTCGACTAGCGTGTTGAGGTACTCCATCGCGTCCCAAATGCTCATACGACGTTGGTTGAGCGAGAGATACTGCTCGCGCTTGCGTTGGACGAAGTCGAGCGTCTGGTACTGATGATTCAGTCGATAGAACTCTTTGACGCTCGGCCTCGCTTCTGCAGCATAGTTGCGGAACGATGCCACCGCGTTCGCTGTCGTGGGCTCCGGATACCGTCTGAGCAGGTCGTCTTCCCATTCGTCTAAACTAACCAACGGGCGATTGTTTATTGAGTCGTTGATTTGCATGGTCAGGTTTCTTTGTATTCTATTCTTGTCTGCGGTTTCGAAATTGATCGATCGACACGGCCGCGATAATAATGACTCCGATCATGATGTCTTGTGTCGCGTTGACAACCCCCAATTGGTCGCAACCACTCGAAATGACCCCCATGATGGTCGCGCCAGCTAAGGTACCTAGCACGGACCCGCGTCCACCGCTCAAGCTGCCGCCGCCGATCACCACCGCTGCAATAAACTTCAACTCTTTCCCGATACCTTCGCCGGGATTGGCCATGCGCAATAACGAAAAGGAGTAAAGTCCCGCGATGCCAAACAATACGCCAGCCAACGCGTAGACGTACAATTTCGTCGCAAAGACGTTGACGCCGCAGAGTCTAGCCGTCCCTTCGTTGGATCCTACGGCTAGCACATGCCTTCCAAAGACAGTCAGCGACAAAACAATCGCGACTACGACGGAAATGGCCAATGCAAACCAAACACCACTTGGGATATTGGGAAACCACCCAAACCAATGTGGCGGTGCAGTGGATGTGAATTTGGAAAGCCAATCTGGTATCCGCTGGCGATCCACGAATACCGTCGAACTATTGGCTAAGTGCTTGGCTATCCCTAGGAATATAGTCATGGAACCCAACGTTACGATGAAGGGTGGGATGCGAAGAACTCCGATAAACAATCCATTGAACAATCCGCAAACGGCTCCAGTTCCAACCGCTGCAATCACCGCAATGGCGACTGGATAATCCGCGTTGAGCGTGCAGGCAAGCACGGTGGCACAAAGCATGCTTGCTGTCCCAGCCGACAAATCAATGCCGCCTGTCATGATGACCAATGTCATGCCTAAGGCGGCCACCGCCACCGGCGCGGTAAATACCAAGATGACACGCGCGTTTCGAATCTCGATGAATCGACCTTGTCCCCAAATTTGGTCTGCAATTGCAAAGCCCAGCGTGACCAGGACAAGCGCCAGCAACGGCCCCAGACGTTCCATCCACAACCGCCAACTGGATTGCGAAACAGCCTTTGTGTCTACGGTCTCAATCGGTAGTGAACTCACTTCGCATCCTTCTCTTGTTCAGTCTCGTTGTCCGAGGCAACGGCTACCGACAGGACCTCGTTCTCAGTCCAGTCGCTTGCTCGCCGCAATTCCCGAAGCTTGCCTCGCGACATCACCCCTACTGTATCGCAAACAGCCAGAAGTTCCGGCAAATACGAGCTAACAAAGATAATACTCTTGCCCTCACCGGCAAGCTCCCCCATCAGACGGTAAATCTCTGCTTTTGTTCCGACGTCGATGCCACGTGTAGGTTCATCCAGAAGCAAAACACTGGCGTCTTGATGCAGTACGCGAGCGATAGCGACTTTCTGTTGATTGCCGCCAGACAACTGGCCAATGAGTTGTTCAGGGCCATGTGCTTTGATCGATAAGCGTTTCATCCATTTTTCAACTGCCACACGTCGACTCTTGAGCCTCAAGAGTCCACAAAAACTGTATCGCCTGATAGCAGACAGACTTAAATTGTCGGCGATCGAAAGTTTTTGAGCCAAGCCTTCCCCTTTTCGGTCTTCGGAAACCAAGCCAAATCCCGCCCGAATGCGAGCGCTGGGACGTGCCGCCGGAGAGCGGCCATTCAACCGGACTTGTCCTCGCTCCACTCGATCGAGCCCAAACAGACACCGCAGGGTTTCCGTTCTTCCCGCCCCGATCAAGCCAAATAAACCCAAGATCTCACCTCGCCGCAATTGGAGACTGACATCGCAAGGAATTTTGCGTCCCGCCAATCGCTCCACCTGCATCGCTAACTCACCGATCGCATGCGGTACCGTCGGGAAAAGATTTTCAACGCTTCGGCCAATCATCAACGACACAATTTGCTTGTCGGTCGTTCCCTCGAGGGAGCCGGTGCCGGCCGTTTGACCATCGCGAAGGACCACATACCGCGTGGCAATTTCGCGTATCTCCTCTAGGAAGTGGCTGATGTAAATAATGGCTAGCCCCTGTTCCTGCAATCGTTGGATGATCGCGAACAAATGCTGGACATCATGTCGGGATAACGAGCTAGTCGGCTCATCGAAGATCATGACCCGTGCGTCCGAAACCAAGGCTCGTGCGATTTCGACCAACTGTTGGACTCCGATGGACAAAGAACCGACGCGTCGTTGCGGGCTCAAATCAGCGTGCCCCAAGAGCGCAAGAGCGCGACGCACTTTCTCACGTTGCTCAGTTGTACGCACGAACCCAAAGCGACTGCGCTCGCAACCGAGCATGATGTTATCTTCCACCGATAGATCGCGGGCCAAATTTAGCTCTTGATAAATCATGGCGACGCCAGCTCGCCGGGCATCCACCGGTCGCGAAGGCTGAAAGGGCCGCCCATTCAATTGCAAAGAACCGGAATCGGGCGCATGTGCGCCCGAGAGTACTTTCATTAGCGTGCTTTTGCCCGCTCCGTTCTCGCCGATCAGGGCTAACGTTTCACCACCGAAGGCTTCTAAGGACACTTCTCGCAAGGCTTGTGTCGCGCCAAAGCGTTTGGCGATCTTATCCATGACCAACAGGGGATTACGATCGTTGACGGAGAAATTGCTGATGATCACCTCTATAGTTGTGCTCCGTTTATTGTCGCCTTTCGCTCCGTTTATTGTCGTCTTTCGCTCCGTTTATTGTCGTCTTTCGCTCCGCGAAAGTGCGCCTGCCCAGCCCACTGTTGCGGAGCAACAGGCGACACTGTTTTGGCGGAGCAAAAGGCCACAAATACCGAACATTCCGCTACTGGCCGTGTTGTGCAGGTCGCAGCAATCGATCAAAAGGAGACTTGGCCTGATTCTCCGGCGTGGCAACATACTCGCCTGTTGAAATGACGGGCTCGACAGCTTCCTTTCGAATGTGTTTTGTTAGCGTCAAAACCGATTGCCGACCCATTTCGAAGGGGTCTTGCAACATGATGCCAGCCACCGTGTTTTCGCTCATGCCACGGATCAACGTGTCGCTTGGATCAAACGCAACGAACTTCACCTTGCTAGCCAGACCGGTTTGAACCAGCGCCTCGAGTACGCCGTTGCAATTTGGCTCACAGACGGCGAAGATGCCGGTAACTTGATCTCGATACTTGTTCAGCAATTGCGTTGCTTTGGCAAGCGCCTCTTCGGTTTTGGTACCAGCGTATTGGTCGGATGAGAGTACTTCGATTCCTTTTTCTTTCGCCATGGCTTCCAGGAAACCCTCTTCGCGCTGCGCTGTGCTCTCGCTACCCGGGTTGTAACGAAGCATGATCACCTTGCCTTGATGCCCAATGGCATCAGCAAGGCATTCGCCAGCCAAGACGCCACCTCGATGGTTGTCCGTCGCGACGTAGCTAACAATCTTTGGCCCCTTGCCAAGCCCGCTGTCAAAGATCACGACTGGAATGTTTTCGGCGTTGGCTTCAGAGACCACGTCCATCAAGGACTGCGAGTGATTTGGTGCTAGGACGATTCCATCCACACGATTGGTGATGAAGTTTTTTACCACTGCAATCTGGCCAGCGGTATCGGCTTCGGTTTCGGGCCCTTTCCAAAGAACTTCGACGTCACCCACTTCCTTGGCGGCTGCTTCCGCCCCAGCGTGAACCGAACGCCAGAACTGGTGGCTGGTGCCTTTGGGAATCACTGCAATCCGAAGCTTGCCGTTCTTCGCTTTGGCGTTGGGCTTACTTCCATCCTTAGAAGTAGGTTCGCAGCCAGCAAGGGAGAAAAGTGCGGAACACAATACAAACGTTACAACGCGAGCGGCACGGAAGGAATGCAGCATGAATACTACCTTTATTGCAAATAACATTGTTAAGGACTTCAGTCGTTTAAGGCGAGCGACAGCATTGATTCTACCGGGAGGGAGAGGCCACCCCTGTAAACATGTTCACATCGACTTTGTGCAACCAATTCATTACCCGGGAGGGTGAGGCTCCTGCCGAACCTTGGCGGCGACAGCTCGGCAGGAGCCTCGCTCTCCCATTGAAACCCTCTGCCATTGAAACCCTCTCCCATTGAAACTCTTGGCAGGTAGTTTGTAGTCTGCCGCTCGCATAACCCCGAGTCTCAATCGACAGCTGGAGCCCTCAAAGCCGTCGCAAACGGCTCGGAGTAAACGGGGTCAAACAGAAATGCATCGGCTACTTGAAATCACCAGCTCGAATGATAACAAGTTTTTTCGGGTCGATGAACTTCCGAAAGGCCTCGCGAACATCTTCGGCCTTCAAATTCGAAATTCGGGTCTCTTGCTCCGCGTCAAACGCAAAGGTCCTACCCAAATTCAAGTTCGATGCCAATTGGCCCGCTATCGCTTGATCGGCTGATCTGGAAATTTTAAGCGATTCCAAAAACGCTTTTTTCGAGTCGGCCATTTCCAGCTCCGTCGGTCCGTCCTTGATGAATCGCGTCAGCTCTTCCATTGCCGCCACCTCGACCGCATCGATGTTGCCGGGATTCGTAATAGCATTGATCGTGAATCTCGCATCCGAACCGCGCGATGGAACGGTGATCGAACTGGTCACGCCGTAGGAAAGCCCTTCTTTTTGTCGGATGCGATCACCCAGTCGCGACGACAAAGTCCCACCGCCCAGAATGAAATTACCAATTTGCAACCGAATGGTAGTTGGCGATTCGTCATTTAATGTGAACGACAGACCGGCCAAGAAAACAGCGTTGGCCTTATCAGGCGTAACGATGTTGTCCTTGGAACCGGCGACATCGGTCTTGGCAGCTCGCTCGATCGATTTGAAACTGGTATTGGATTTCCAGTTATTCAAAATTCTCTCGATGGCCGGGACTACTTTCTCAGGTTCAAAGTCACCCACGATCCCGATCTCGACAGTCCCCGCGGATAATTGCTTGTTGTAGATATCGACCACCTGCTCCAGGCTAACGTTTTTTACGTCCTCGATGCTCTCACTGGTCGTCGGTACGTATCGCACGTCCCCTTTTGAGTAGAGCGAAAGGGATCTTGCAAGTTGGACACCCGCCAACGCAGCTGGATCGAAGAGCATCTCCGTCATTCGCGAGGCAGACCGAAGCTTCATCTGTTCGAAGTCATCGCTACTAAAAGCAGGGCTCCTCAAGATTTCGCCTAACAATTCGATACCCGCTACGAGTGATTCTCGTTTGGCGGTCACGGACAAACTGAGCTGTCCCGCCGATCCACCACCACCACCACCGCCTCGACCACCGCGACCTCGGCCACCACCCCCGCCACCGGCAGAGATTTGGACCCCCAACGCGTCCATTTTTTCTTGCAGGGCCTGTCGATCCATGGTCTTGGTCCCCGACATCATCAACATCGGCAACATCCCCGCCGCGGTATTCAGGCCTTTGAGAGACTCCTCGTTGCCGTAGTGTAGCGTCATGGAGAAAGACACGGTCTCTCCGCGATTCTTCTTGGGAATCATGGCGACTTTGATTCCATCGACTTCCGTTCGTTTGGTTCTGGCATCCAAATTCTCTGGAGTTGGATCAAAGGATTCACCCGCCAAACCAGCAGTACCGCCACGATAGTCTTTGACGACGTCAGCGATGGAGGCCACTCCAGGTACAGTCAATCGCTGAGGCGCGTCGGCAGGAATAAAAATCCCAACCGTTCGGTTGTACTTCTTGAAGTAGGTCTTGGCGACACGTTGAACATCGTCGAGCGTAACTGCAGCTAGTCGGTCCCGCTGCACGAAGAACAATCGCCAATCGCCAAGCGCGCTGGCCGAGCTAAGCGTTTGCGCCATGGCGGCTGCGTTCGACAGTGTCTGCTCCGTTCGGCGTTTGGCTCGAATTTTAGCCCGCTCGATTTCTTCCGTTTTGATCGGTGTGTTCTCAACCTCGTCGAGAGTCTTAAGCAATAGATCGTTTACCTTTTCGAGCTTACCTTCGGCAGGTTGGGCCGAGAAAGAAAACAGGCCTGGATCGTGCGAGTTGTCAGCAAAAGCGCTTGCACTGGTAGCCAGCCGAGTTTCAACGAGCACTTGATCAAGCAAGCCGACTTTGTCTTCCGACAGGATGCTGGCAAGAATCGATAATGGAGCCCAGTCCGGGTGTGACGCAGCAGGAATGTGGTAGACGACGTTGATCGCTCCTACACTGCCGACGCGCCGAAGCACAACGGATCGTTCGCCGTCCTGTGGTGGCTCTTCGGTATAAGTTGCATCGAGCCGTCGCTCCGGTTTTGGAATGGAACCGAGGTATTTGGATGCGTACTCCATTGCTTTGGCTTCTTCAAACTTGCCAGTGACCACCAGTACGACATTGTCGGGCTGATAGTATTTGCGATAGAAATCCTGCAGGTTGTTGATTGGAACTCGTTCGATATCGGAACGATTACCGATCGTGCTCTTGCCATAGTTGTGCCATTCGTAAGCGACCGCTTGGACTCGTTGTGAAAGCACACCCTGTGGGCTGTTTTCCCCCCTTTCAAATTCGTTGCGAACGACGGTAAACTCGGACATCAAGTCTTCGCGTTTGATGTAGCTGTTAACCAGCCGATCGGACTCCATGTGAATCGCGAAGTCCAGATTTTCATCCGTGGCGGGTAGTGTTTCGAAATAGTTGGTTCGGTCGACGTTGGTGGTGCCGTTGAAACTGGCGCCGTGATCCCGCAACGCTTTTGGGACTTCTGGAAACGTAGGTGTCCCTTTAAAGACCAGGTGTTCGAGCAGGTGCGCCATTCCCGCTTCGCCGTATCCCTCATGGCGAGAACCGACAAGCACGGTCATGTTGACAGTTATGGTCGGCCTAGATGCGTCCGGTAGTAGCAGTACACGAGCGCCATTGGAGTAACGGTATTCCGTTACTCCCTCGACCGTCGCGACTTTCTCAAAAGCGTCTTTCGCGAGGAGTGTGTCCGCCATAAATAGTGCCATGGCAAGGCTTAGACTTTTCCGCATTGGATGTTGCTCCGCAAAAATGAAAAAGGAAATGAAGATTGTTGCGAACAATGCTCAGTTTAGCATCCAACGATCACGATGTAGCTCAAAATGGACGACGGTTGGCATTTTGCGGCGGAGATTTTCCGACATCGTTTAACCCCGAGCCTACCCCGTAGCGTTTGAACCACCGCTCGCCTAAGATGCCCTCTTTCATCGAGCTACCTCTTTTTGTCTGGGATGATTTGAATGCGTTGCGAGAGTTTTTCTGGTGACTTGGTCCAATCGGCGTGCGATTGCCTCGTGGTAGGGATTGACAGTACGTGGAGCGAATCCTCGGAAATTGCGAAAATCGACGCGGCCACGAATGGCTTGTTGCGTCGACTCATCGAGTCGGAAGAGATATCGACCAAACCTCTCAAGGTCACGCAGATCATCGAACCCGTCGGACTGTCCGTGAAGGTGCTGGTAACCGTTGGCTTGGGCTCGCGTGATTCCGCCGATCCAACTGTATATTCACGTGCGGCCGCGGCGGCCTTGAAAGCCATCGCTTCCAAAAAACGAAACGTGGTGCGGGTTGTGGGATTCAACGCATCGCCACGTCTACTTCGTGGCGCTGTCTCGGGCGCCATGGTCGGTTGCGTCGGCCAAGACCTTTTTCGAAAAGAAAAATCGTTGTACGAGCCAGACTGCATCGAATGGGTCGGCGTCGACGAAGCCACCGTACAGGCAGGAACAATTCTTGGTGAAGCGATCAATTTTTCTCGTCGATTGGTCAACTTGCCTCCAAACTACCTTTATCCGGAGACCCTTGCCGACGAAGCACTGAATTTAGGGCGGACACACTCTCTGGAAGTCGAGGTTTGGGACCGAAGAAAGCTAGAGATAGAAGGCTGCGGGGCACTTCTTGGAGTCGCTCGTGGTTCGGTCCGTGATCCACGGTTGGTTATTCTGCGATACAACGGCGGGACTGCAGGACAAGCTCCGACGGTGTTGGTCGGCAAGGGTGTGACGTTCGATAGCGGTGGCTATTCCATCAAACCAACGGATGGAATGCTTACCATGAAATGCGATATGGCAGGTGCAGCCACGGTCCTAGGAATCATTAAGGCCGCGGTGCAGTTCAATGTCAAGCACAACCTCGTTGCCATCTTGGGCTTGGTCGAGAATCTGATCTCAGGCGATGCATTTAAACTCGGGGATGTTTTGACCGCGAGGAGTGGCAAAACAATCGAAATCCACAACACCGACGCAGAGGGACGTTTGGTACTAGCCGATTGCCTCAACGTCGCACTCGATCAAAAGCCAGCGAGGATCGTTGACTTTGCGACCTTAACCGGAGCTTGCGTGGTTGGGTTGGGGCTCGAGATTTCTGGCTTAATGACCAACAACGAAGCTTGGCAAAATGAAATCAAGCAAACGGCAGATGCTTGCGGCGAATACACTTGGCCTTTGCCAATGCACGCGTTCTTTTCCGAACAGATTGCAGGCAAGATCGCTGACATAAAAAACGTGGGTGAAGGAAGATACGGTGGAGCTATCACGGCGGCGAAATTTTTGCAAGAGTTTGTCGGTGAAGTACCTTGGACACACATTGACATCGCTGGACCAGCCTTCTTGGATAGCGCCAAACCTTGGTGCGATGCCGGCGGAACCGGAACGCTGGTCCGAACCTTCGTCGAATTGCTGTCCAAGCCATAACGTAGGACAGGCTGCCAGCCTGTCACCGCAAAATAGGCTGCCACCTGTCACCGTAGGACAGGCTGCCAGCCTGCCAACCTGAGGTTACCATGACGCCGAAACCAGTTTCGCGTAGAGTTTTGCTGCAATGTGGTGCGATCGCCTCGATTCTACCTTCGCTAGTTCATGCGCAAGGTTCCGAGCGAACGTCGGAAACCACGTGGCTCAAGCCCAAGGGACTCCGTAACGGAGACACCATCGCACTCGTCGCGCCGGCAGGCCCTGCGGACCGAGAACTGGTTCTTACGTACAAGAAACAACTCGAACGAGATGGATTTCGAGTACACCTCGATGAAAAAATGCTTGATCGAAAAACGGAATACTTGGCTGGGGATGATAGCCAGCGGGCCGATGAACTCAATCAAGCAATACGAGATCCCATCGTGCGAGGTATCTTTCCAGTCCGAGGTGGTTTCGGATTGACTCGCATCCTCGATCGAATCGACTTCGACAGTTTGCGGCGCGACCCCAAAGTGATCACTGGGTATTCGGATCTAACAGCTCTCCATCTGGCAATCGCTCGCAGGTCGCGTGTGATCTCGTTTCATTCGCCGATGCCTATGAGCAACCTTGCTCAAGGGAACCTACCTGAACATTCGTTTGCTTTAAATTCCTTCGAACGGATGTTGTTTACGGATAAATTCCCGAATGCATTAACGGGTTCAGCCATCGATATCCCGATCACTGAACCAGTCAAAGTGATCCATACTGGAAAGGCACAAGGTCGATTGATCGGCGGCAATTTATCGCTCGTTTGCGCTACGATGGGAACTTCCTACTCGATCGAACCTGCTGGCATCATTTTGTTTCTCGAGGATGTCAACGAAGCACCTTATCGAGTCGACCGACTTTTCTCGCAACTTCGACTGGCCGGTGTTCTTGATTCCGTTGCTGGAATCGTCCTGGGACAGTTTACTACCAAAGAGCCGAACGACGCGAAGCACATCGACAACGTGATCCGGGAGTACGTCAGCCCCCTCGATTGCCCTGCAGTTTCCAATTTTCCGGTTGGACACGTCCCGAAAAATGCAACTCTGTCGCACGGCGCCATGGTCGAACTCGATGCCGATCGAGGTACCCTCACGTTGCTTGAGGAGCCATGCCAACGATAGTGCGGTTGGCTGAATTGATGGAGATCAACATTGTCGCCTTTTGCTCCGCAAAAGTGCGTTTGCTAGGAGCACTTTCGCGGAAGCGAAAGTCGACAATTTCTGTCTTTCGTTGGGATCGCATTTCTGCTAAGTCTCATTGTCGTTGAAATGTTTGAGTGTTTTGGCGACCACAACTTTTCACCAAATATTTTGTTTCGATCTTCGTTCAACAAAAATACCATCTGCGGACAGAGTCGTTAGTTCTCGGAGCGCTCTTTGCTGGAATCGAACTGCGGCGGTAGATTGCGGCCCATTGTAGCACAGCACTCCGTGCCGTGATTCTCGACACGGAGTGCCGAGACACATTTTCGCTTTGCGGTATCTGTCACGGCATGCAATGTGCCTGGAGTTGTGAACGACTACCTCGGCGTATCCAAACGAAGGATTGCACCCTATGGCTTTGCTCCGTCTACGCTGAGCAGGATGCTTTCGGAGTGGCTGTTGAACTCGGGGGCGTACATGCATTGAATATTCGCCATGCCAGTCGGGTACTTCCCGGCATGCTGCACTCGAACGGTATACTCGAACACATAGGTTCCCTTGGGCAAGTAGTCGATGAAGAAATGCGAAGCCGTATCGCGAGTGCTTTCATAGTAAGCCAGCCCATCTTGGTATCGGTATTGGCTTAGAACACTCACTGGTTCCGTTCCACTGCCTCGATGATCCTTCATGTGAACATACTCCATGTCGCGATCGGTTCTCAAAGTGATCCGGCAAACGATCTCGTCCCCGATCGATACCGCCCCGGCGACTGGCTCGAGTACCGGTCCGCTCTTCGTTAATGTTCGCCTAAAGAGTTGTTTCTCCAGTTTCAGCGGTGTGCCGTCGTGTGGTGTTATCTTGCCGATGTCTTCGAGGTATTGCCAGTGGATGCTTCCCCAACTGACCCCGGCATCGGTCTTGGTCAAGGTGAGCTTGCCGAACTCGGGCTTGATCTCACCGCGAACGAATTTTTGCTCGTAAAAACCAGTTCCCGCTTCCACATTCTCGGGCTTGATCAATTGATCGGCCAACTTTACTTGCACCAATGCATCGGAGGCAAGCAAATTATCGCCTCGCAACAACAATGCATAGACGGCATCGGCGGTCGCCTTGGTAGTCTTCCAATCCTGGGTTTGCTTTTGCTTGAGCAACCAGACTTTGCAGTCCTCGACCGCCACTTTGTCGTTGGCCACTTCATCAAAAGCCTCAATCATTAATGCTTGCGTCTCGATCGGTGCGTGATACCACCACCACGAACGTTCGGTGTCGCGCCAGAACATCCCCATCTCCTCGTTGGAAACCGATCGTTCCCGAAGGCTATTGACAATATCTTGCGGGGTTTCGAGATTTCCGAAACGCTTGAGACCGATGGCGATGTGGGCTTCTGATTGGCGGCAACCGACCTTGAGCCAATAGTTCTTGGCTTGACGCTTCCAATATTCGAGCGCCACTTGATGCTCGGCTCCGACCGGCATGTCCTCCAGAAAGAAACTGCGACCGTACAGATACAAAGCCATCGTAGATACCAAATGGTTCTCTTCGGGATCCTTCGAATGGAGACGAATCTGATCGTATCGCTCATGCATCCAAGCATCGAGTTTCGCCAGGGCTTTTACGGCGGGAGCAAGATCGACCTTCACCCCCAATTGTCGCATGCGACCGAAACCAGTCACGATGTAGAGGGATAGATATTCGTTGTCCGGTCCGCCTGGAAACCATGGCCACATGCCGTTATCGCGTTGCATCTCAGTCAGCTTTCGCATGGCACTAGCGATTTCCGTCGTGAGCCGATTCTCATCGAACAGGACGCCGACATTGCGTCGCGATTGCGATTCGCGATCAGCATCGCGCAACCAAGGTGTTTCTTCGATCATCACCGACTTGATGTCCTGATTCTTAGAAAGTGGTGAAACGAGGGCCTCTGGCTGAATGTTCTTCCAAGTGTCAAAGACGCGACGTATCTTGGGATCTTCGTTTGCAACATGCTGTGCAAGCTGATTGGCGTACAAACGATTGAACGTTTGCTCGCTGCACTCGTGCGGAAACTCCATCAAATAGGGCAGGGCAAGCACCGCGTACCAAGCTGGCTGCGAAACCATTTGCACGGTGAGCGACTGATGCTTCAACGAATCCGATTTGGCGGACTCGAGAAGCTTTTTGAATTCAAACTCTTTTGTCGACGCTCCCCGAATAGGCAAAGGCATCGACTCGGTAACCAAGATCCGTTTGGACAAAACAGGCAACATGCCTTCCTCGCCATCAGAAAGCTTTTCGGTTGCTCCGACCGTTTTGTAAATAATGGGATAAGCCCCATCCGGTACATTTAGCTTCCATTGGTAGCTTTTCGACTCACCGGCGGCGACTTCAAAGACTTGCTCTTTGGTTGCGTTGCCGAAGGCTGCGTCGACCGCTTGATTGTCGCGAGCGTCGAAAAGGTTCAATGCCACTCGACCGGATTGTGCTTGTGCGGATTGGTTGCTGACCTTGACACTAAACTCAAGCACATCCCCCTCTCGCAGGAATCGAGGCGGGTTAGGTTGGACCATGATGTCTTTGGCCGTGATGATTTTGTCCTCCAGATACCCGCTGCGCAAGTCCTTGTCGTGCGCAAAGCCGAGGAATCGCCATGTCGTTAATGCCTCGGGCATGGTGAACTCCAGTTTCGTATTGCCGTCGGCGTCCGCGATCAAATTGGGAAAGAAGAAGGCGGTTTCGTTGAGGTTTTTGCGAGCGGAAACTTGGCTGAGGTCGGGACCGCTGCTGGGGGTAGTGACCGGTGGTGCTCCTGCTACACCAGTTCCAGCAGATTCGGCTACCATTGCTGTATTGGAGACCGCATCACCTAGCATCTCAGCTCCCTTCATCATCGCGGGCGCAGCAGAAAGTGGCATCGCACGACCACCGTATCCTCCTAGTCCTCCCCCAGCCATGCCTCTAGCACCGAACATCATTCCATCCATTTGAAACCCGCCCTGCACTTTGAACTCGGGCGGAAAATCTCGATACCGCAATTCAATGGCCTTTTGAACACTTGCCCATTGACCTCGGAACGGGTTGAGTCCCTGAGCATTGTTTTCGAACGAACTATTCAGACGTGAATAGTCTTGGCGGAAGACGCTAAATCGCTGCATCCAATGGTGAGGCAGATAAGCATCTAGCGAAGCGTCGTACATGGCCGCCACCATTTCGGAGGCAACCTTCGAAGCGCCCGGGCCACTTACGCTCAAAGTATACGTTTCCTTGCGCCCCGGTTCTAACTTCGACACAAAGTGTTCCCATTTGAGCTTTAGCTCTTTGTTCGACCAAGGAACATCAACGTGTCGCGATTCGAGGTAAGCTCGATTCTCGCGTACAAAAGTGGTACGCAACGTAAACCCTCCTCGCATGCCTTCGCCGATGTCTTGAGCAATTGGGATTTGCGTTATTCCTGGCTTGGTCCAGAAACTTTGCAACAGCTTGCCGCGATGTTCCACTTCGACATAGGCTCGCCCCGTCTCGTAACCTGTGCCCCAAATGGCCGCAAGTTTTTCGCCCGGCTCCAATTGCCACTTGGGTGCTGCGAGCAAGTTCGGCAATTTCAGGCCAAGTTTGCTCGCCGATGGATCGACGACGCGTAGGTTCAGTTCGGATTTGACCGGTTTGCCGTACCGATCTTGCGATTCAAGAACGGCGCGATAAAGACCTTTTTCAAGTTGGACAGTGAGTTCTTGTTTGCCATCGCCATCGGTCGCAAATTCTTTGGTCGAGATTGCTTCGTCGAGGGTCCAGGTGCTTGGGTTAGATGGATCGGGCAGAACACGTGGTACAGTCGACTTGACTGGCCTTGGTTGGGCACGGCCGCGTCCGCGCGGCGATGGAGTGATGCGCTGTCCAAGGATGTCAGGTCGAAGAACCGATGCGGGTTCCTTCAACCGATAGATTTTTAATGTTCCTTTGGCCGATTGGCCGGTGCCGTCGAGGGTCGTGGTGGCGACAGAAAATTTACTTTCGCTATCCGATGCGAGCCATTCATTGGCGGTAACGTTGGCTTGCAGCGCCGTGTAGCCGACGGTGACCGCACTGGTACCGGTGCGAGTTTCACCTGTTGTGTCGGTTACGTCGGCGGTGATTTGGAAACTAAAATTCGGTTCGTCACTCGCAGGGACGCTGGCGTCGGGCTTAGCGGTGAAGCTAACACGGAAAGAGCCGTCAGCTTCGGTCGTTGCCCACCCATGTGAAATCTCTTGGGCGCTACCAGCCATCGGAGGCATACGCCAAGAGTAGCAGTTCATGAACCAAATTGGCCATCGTACTTGGCGAGTGACGCGGTACCTTACTTTGGCTCCGTTGATGGCGGATCCTGTGTAGCTTGTGGCTTTGCCAGTTATGGTCACCTCATCGTTGAGCTTAGCCGATTCTTTGGGAGGCTCCAACTTGACCAAAAATTTCGGACGCTTGTATTCCTCAACACTGACTGCCGTTGTCCCGGTACGACCATCATCAATGACAATTTGCATGCTGCCTGTGCCTCGGTCGCGAGGTGCAGTGAAGCTACCACTGAAGGAACCAAACGCATTCGAACGCAATTTAACTTGTTCGATTTCTTTTCCATTGATGTCGCGAAACTGAACGGACACATCGCGATCTGGGACTGTTGCATACTTGTCCTGATCCGTGTCCGCCAGCAAGCAGACTCCTTTGAAATAGACGGTCTGACCCGGCCGATAGATGGAGCGGTCGGTAAAGAGGACGTGCTGAACAAAGTTCTTTGGCGGTTCTGGTTGCGTATAAGTCCGTTGTTCGTTTTGAATCGCCAGCTCTTGTCTATCGACCGAAGCCAACAAGAAAATGCCCCGGTCATTGCTAATTACTGAAAATAGCCCATTCGCGTTGGTGGTCACAGCCCCGGCTTCTTTGACACTGTTGTTGCGATCTTGTCGAACAAACATTCGCACATTGGCATTCGCTATCGGTTCACCTGATTTCGCGTTGAGTACAAAGCCCTCGAGTTTCCCCATCCCCCACGATTGCCGAAGCACGATCGCCAGACTGCTCACCCAGACGTCGCACGTGGAGATAGAGTTGTCCCGGTCCGAAAAATCAGGGTTGACGCTCGCAATGATGAAGTAATAGCCTGCCTTGAGTTCTTTGGGGGCTGGCACGTCATGGGTGGTGTCGCGATAGTCTTCAGTCGGAGGCAAGTCTGCGGACCAAGCCAGCGTGGGTGCTTGTCGAACGAATTGGTCCAGATCGGTTTGATTGAGGGTGCCGGGGCTCCAACGATCGTTGGTGAAACGGGAGGCCCATTCAACCTTGATCGCGCGAAAATAAATTTTGGTGATGTTGCGATAGGAGACCCGCAACATCGGCGGCGGATCATTCCAAACTCGCTCGGTCGTGACGTTGACACTTTTGGCTTCGATGTCCGCGATGAGATTGAAGCAGAGTTTACCACCGACACTCTGTGGAAATGCGTTTTTTCCTTGCATTGCAATTTCACGGGCTTCTACGAGTTCGTTTTCGCTCTGCAACACCACGGCCCAGCGATGGCGAGCCGTTGCAGAAAGTTCATGCTTGGCATTGGCCTCGGCAAACGTTCTTAATGCGGTTTTGTATCTACTTCCTTTTTCTTCACCGATTGCATGAGCATGGGCAAACTGCAATCGACCTAATTCGGCGTCGAGAAAGGCGCTTCGGTCTTGATCGTCTTGATGGATGGCCAGCAGGCGTTGGTAAAGTTTTAGGGCTTTCAACTTCGGCGACTCTGCGTCAGTAACAACGGGCTTCCATGCGATAAAGTCCGCGGTCGGTCCGAGGGCAGGACCGGCCGCCTCGATTTCGAAAGCGTCGTCGGCCTTCGCCCCGGCTTGTTCACCCGACGAGTAGAATTCGATGGCGGCGAACGCCATGAAGTCGAACAGAGTTGGTCGATAGCTGTCCGGAACCGATCCTTTGGCAAAAAGAATGTCATACGTAGCAATTGGAATTGCCCGGAGTTCCGCTTCTTTGGCAAGGGCTTGCGTGTAGTGGGAATCGATTTCTGCAAAGAGTCGAGGCAGATCCCAAGTCGTAAAATCGTCGCCAGGTGGGGCTGTCGTCGCCGTGCGTTGACCAAACCGCCAACGATTTTGTTCGAAGTTGCTCCAGTAAAACTGAGCCAGAATGGCTCGCATGACGGGCAGCATCTCGGGTTGTGCCTTGGCGATTTCGGCTTTCATCAGAGCGATATGTTCCTCGGGTTTTTGACCTTCGATTTGGCCTTCGAGCAGGACTCGTTTGGCGATGGCTTTGATCGCTTCCGGGTAAGCCTTCTCAGCCAAGGCAGCGTCGATGATTGGGCCAATCGCTTCGATGGCGGATTTGGGGAGACCCTTTTTGATGGCATCGTCTACTTTTTTCCACATGGTATCACGCGATGTTGGCTTGGGTTGTTGAGCAAAGGCACTCCCAGTCAGGACAATGGACGCGACCATCGCCGATGCAAGAAAGACCCGATTCGCTAGCGATGTTCTACGGTTGTGATGTTGTTTTCGACACATTTTCTATCCTCAACCAAATCAATAGAGACCACGTCCATTTGCACGACGAACTTAGTTTACCAAAACATGGCACGCCGGTCTCCACGAAAGTGCGTTGCTGCGATACTTGTGGACGAGCGAGGCCCTTCGCTCGTTGGATTCAAAACCTGAGCGAGAGCCTCGCTCAGCCACTAAATCACTCACGTAATCATCACAACATCACTCAGGTAATCAATTGAGTAGCCATTAACAAAGGCCCGTGGACCGGCTCTCGGATGAGATGAACTGCTTTCGGAGCCAGTTGGCCACTCTCTAGCGCGATTACTAACTTAGCGATTATCGTGGGATGATTGCTAAGGATCCCACCGCTCAATGCCAGAGAATAATTCAAATGGGTTAGATCAAGTCGTCGCGTCGTGGTCGTAACCAGTCCGACCATAGCTTCTATTGAATCGCCAAGTATTTTGCTAGCGAACGGATCGAAATCTGCGTGTTTGATCACGATGTCGCTGAGTGCCGCCACCTGCGCTCGAGGCAATGGCGACTGATAGATAAACGCAATTAGTTCCGTCGGCTTATTGAGCCCTAGCTCTTTTAGCAGTTCGGCCTGAAAAGCAGTCGATGTTTTACCCCGATCATGAGAATGGCAAATGGCTTGCAACCCAGCTAGCCCGGTTGCGAAACCACTTCCCTCGTCACCCAGCAAATACCCCCATCCCCCGACTCGAGCGGACCGGTTTTCCCCGTTGCGGCCACATGCAATGGAGCCGGTTCCGACCACCAAGGTCACGCTCTGCTCCCAATTCGACGGTGCTGCGGATGGCGAATGCTGTTGCTCGTACGAGGCCGCCAACCGCAATGGTTCGACATCGTCGACAACCATCGTATGTTTCGCCAATCGTCGTGCATCGGACCAAGCTCGTACTTGATTTTGCTCTTCGATTCGACCAGCCCCAGCAAGACCTAGGCATGCTACCGCAATGGAAGTCGAATCGATGGCCGCTTGCTCAAGTGCAGCGGAGACGGCTAAGTCAAGATTTGCAAAAGCAACTTCGAAGCCGACGGATCGCGGATTGCTTGGACCAGCAACTCCGCGCCCTAGGACTTGCAACTCAACCCGGCATGGACCGTTCGAAGGCAACACGTTTGCAATCCAAGCCATTGTTTTGGAACCGCCGCCATCCACGCCCAGAACACGATCGAGTTGTTTGTCGGTGGTCATACTGGCAATTCAAGCGCGAGTCTTAGTTTCCCAGCCGACCGAACGAGCAACGCACGTGCCTCAGTCGCTTCGATCGATCGCTTTGAAGCAACAATGGCGGTCTTTAATTCGCCATTGCATCGAACCAGCTGCTCGGCTGCCTGCTGTTCATTCAAGCCTGTGATCGCGGCCACGATACGTACACTACGGGCCTTGAGTTTGACATTCGTGGCTCTCAAATCCACCATCCAATTGCCATAGGTTTTTCCAAGTAAAACCATGGCAGCGGTCGTTAAAATATTGAGCACCATTTTGGTTGCAGTCCCAGCTTTGAGTCGCGTTGAACCGCTGATGACCTCGGGGCCAACGACCGGGGCGATCACAATATCAGAACAATGATTGAGTTCGGAATCAGAATTGCAAGTCAAGCCGATTGCATAGGCCCCGATTGACTGCGCATAACGCAGACCACCAATCACGTACGGAGTTCGACCACTGGTGGCAATCCCTACCAACACATCCAGCTTCGACAAATTGCGAGCTCGCAAGTCGACGATGGCGGACTCGGAATCATCCTCAGCCCCTTCGATGGCTGACGTTAGCGCCGTCACTCCGCCAGCGATGATTCCGATGACCATCTCCGGTGAAGTATTGAACGTGGGGGGGCATTCGGATGCGTCCAGCACGCCCAAACGTCCTGACGTCCCTGCACCGAGATAGACAAGCCGTCCCCCTCTAGTAATTCGCGCGGCGATTGCATCGACCGCTTTGGCTACGGTCGCCGACTCTTTCTCAACTGCGAAGGCCACTTTGTGGTCTTCCGCGTTCATCAACTGCACGATTTCGATGGTCGAAAGCGTATCGATCGCGGCGGAAGTGACGTTTGGCTGTTCGGTTACAAGATGGTGCATATTGCTTTCGCGATGAAGAATTATCGTTCTCGATAGTCTATGATGGGGCCTATTGTCGCCTTTCGCTCCGCGAAAGTGCGCCGCTTGCACGCATTTTTGCGGAGCAAAAGGCGACAACACCGAACCAAACCTTGATCATACCCGAATTGAAGGAAACGGATGAGTATCCCTCTTGGAATCATTGATATCGTCGTCTTGGTGGCGGCGGTCGTTTCTTCCATCGTCGTTGGTCTGAGATTTCGAGGAAAGAACAATTCGATCGAAGCCTATTTGCTTGGCGATCGCAACTTGCCCTGGTGGGCAATTCTCGGATCCATTGTGGCCACCGAAACCAGCACTGCGACCGTACTTAGCGTTCCCGGCCACGGTTTTGGCGACACAGGATTCAAATTTCTGCAACTGGCATTCGGTTTCATCCTCGGTCGAATCTTGGTCGTGATCTTTCTCCTGCCGGGCTACTTCGAAGGCAAATTGATGAGTGCCTACGAGATCCTCGGGGTTCGTTTTGGGAAGCAGACCAAACGGGTTGCATCGGTATTGTTTCTGGTAACACGGAATCTCGGTGACGGTTTGCGACTTTTTTTGGCGGCGATGGTGCTCAAGGAACTGGTCGGATGGCCAATGCTGTGGAGTGCTGTGGCGATCGGCGTCATCACGATGCTCTACACCTACTTCGGCGGTATGCGTTCCGTGGTTTGGAACGATTGCGTCCAGTTCGTAATCTACATGCTGGGCAGCATAGCTGCCTTGTTCGTTATCGTCAGTTACTTGCCAAATGGATGGACCAGCTTCTTTGAGTTTGCAAAAGAGAACAACAAACTTGAGATCATCGATTGGCAATTCTCCTTGTCCAAACCGTACACGCTTTGGGCTGGTTTGATCGGCGGCGCTACGCTTTCGTTGGGCTCACACGGCACTGACCAGATGATGGTGCAACGTTACCTAAGCTCCAGAAGCCAACGCGATGCGGCTCGAGCCATTCTTTGGAGCGGGATCGTAGTCTTCGGCCAATTCGCGTTGTTCCTTTTGATCGGGATGCTGCTCGCATGTTTCTATTCCACCGAAGCGACGCTACCTGAGGGCATCAAGAACGATGCCATCTTCTCACACTTCATGATCCATTCGTTTCCCCGAAACACCGGGCTGATCGGTTTGATGCTGGCTGCGATCTTGGCTGCCGTGATGTCGACACTTTCTAGTTCGCTGTCCGCGTCGGCCTCGTCGGTTGTTAGCGATTTATGGCTGCCCAGTTGTCGTGTTCCACCATCCGAGAGTCGTCAAGTTTGGACAACCCGTTTGCTTACGGTGTTTTTTGGCGGTTTGCAAATAGCGATCGGAGTATGGGCCAGTACCTTCAACGAAAGCGTTGTCGGCAACGCGCTTACCATCGCAGGCTTCTCGTCAGGGATTTTACTCGGGCTTTTTGCATTGGGAGTTTTCACCAAACGCACCCATCAAACCGCCGCATTAGGTGGGGCTGCAATCGGTCTGATCACCATGCTGTTCCTTCAATTTGGCTTGCCCAATGTGCCTGGGGGATTCAAACTGGCCTTCCCCTGGCTAGCTGTATTCGGTTCGGTTACCACCTATTTGTCCGGGCTCCTACTCTCCGTTTTCAATCGATAAGATTTGGAGTGCGGAAATTCATTTCCGCTTTAAGATAGGAGCGGAAAGTAACACTTGCCATGCTCGAAGAACCATCTATTCGATAGTCATTCCCGTCAACAATCCTTGAGATAAGAACATGTGCACAAGTCATTGTGTGAAAGCAAAAATTGGCCGCACGGCGTTTGCCGCGGTTTTCGAAGATTTTCTAGTACAAAGGGAACCGGGGCTAGCGCCCAAATGGCTAATTAACTGGAAGTCAACACGTCGGAAATACCTCGCGTTGATTCTTGCCCTGATGGTCATTCCAGACACTACACGATTGATCGCTCAAGAAGCGTCAGCAACCCCTGCCGTCGCCAAGGAAGCGAGTCGCATGCCCGTCGATCGTCTCGGACAGATCAACGACCTGATCACAACCGGAATATCCGAAGGCAAAATGCCCGGATGTGTTGTTTGCGTCGGTCGCAAAGATGAAATCATGTTATTAAAAGCTTACGGGAATAAACGATTGGAGCCATCCATCGAACCGATGTCCGTCGACACCGTCTTCGACATGGCCTCCATCACCAAACCTGTTGCTACGGCCACGAGCATCATGCAACTCATCGAACAGGGAAAACTAAGTCTATCGGACAAGGTCTCGTCCATCTTCCCTGCCTTCGCCCAGAACGACAAGGAGACTATCACCGTCCAAGACCTGCTGCTGCATCGAAGTGGATTGATCCCTGACAATGCCATGTCCGACTATCAAGATGGACCGGAAAAAGCATGGGAAAGGATCTGCGAATTAAAGCTGGTCGCGCCCATCGGTACCGCATTCAAATACTCCGATGTCAATTTCATCGTCCTTGGAAAAATCGTCGAGCACATCAGTGGCAAGAGTCTCCATGAATTCTCGCAAGCTTCCATTTTTCAACCCTTAGGCATGAAGCAGACAGGCTATTTGCCCTCCAAAGAATTGAGCGCCAAATGCGCACCCACCGAGCAGCGCGAAGGCCACTGGATGCAAGGTGAAGTACACGATCCACGTGCCTACGCTCTCGGGGGAATAGCCGGACATGCTGGATTGTTTTCCACCGCAGAGGATATCGCCATCTACGCGCAAATGATGCTGCATCACGGGTCATTAGAGGGCTCCAAGGAGGGCGGGCCAACTCGAATTTTATCTCAGGCCACTGTGTCTACGATGACGCGAGCCTATACCGTGCCGGGTGGCTTGCGAGGCTTGGGTTGGGACAAACGCACGACCTTCTCCAGCAACCGCGGCGACCTCCTAACTTCTTCCGCGTTTGGGCACGGTGGCTTTACCGGCAACGTGTTGTGGATCGACCCTGAACTCGATTTGTTCTTTATCTTTCTGAGCAATCGCGTTCATCCCAACGGCAAAGGGAGCGTCAATCAGCTTGCAGGAAAGATCGCAAACGTCGTGGCTGCTTCGATCACGAGAAGGGACGCAGCTAAAGAAATGGAAGCAGTAGCCAATCGTCTAAAAGCCCCAGTACTGACAGGACTGGATGTCCTTGAACGGAACAGCTTTCGCGAGTTAGCCAACCAGCGAGTTGGCCTCATTACCAACCATACCGGCCGGAATCGAAAAGGCCAGAGTGCAGTGACACTTCTTCAGAACGCGCCCAACGTTCAGTTAAAGATTTTGTTTAGCCCTGAGCATGGCTTTGAGGGGAAGCTAGACATTGCAAAAGTTTCTGACAGCCAGGACAAAGGGACCGGGATCAAGATTCACAGTCTTTACGGTGAGACCCGTCGTCCAACGGCCGAGATGCTGGCGGATATCGACACCGTCGTTTTCGATATCCAAGATATTGGGACACGGTTTTACACTTATATCTCAACCATGGGCGAAGCCATGATCGCGACCGCCGCGCATCATAAAAGATTCGTGGTTCTAGACCGCCCAAACCCAATTAACGGGATCGATGTCGTTGGTCCCATGTTGGACCCGAAATCGGAGTCGTTCGTGGGCTTCCACCGTTTACCAGTGCGACATGGAATGACGATCGGCGAGTTAGCTCGGCTGTTCAAACAGGAATTGAAACTGGATCTCGACTTGCAAGTCATCGCGTGCGAGGGATGGCAGCGTTCGGATTATTGGGACGCCACCGGTTTAACCTGGGTCAATCCCTCACCCAACATGCGCAGCCTCACCGAGGCCCTTCTGTACCCAGGTATTGGTCTTATTGAGACAACCAATGTATCAGTCGGACGCGGGACGGATACACCTTTCGAAGTTGTGGGTGCACCATGGATGGACGGCCTCGAGTTAGCCAAGCAAATGAATGCACAGCAATTGCCTGGCGTGACATTTGTTCCAATCGAGTTCACACCCACAGGGACCAAGTTCACGAACGAAGCTTGCAAAGGCATCAACATCATCGTTACGGATCGAAAAGCCATCGAGCCAGTTCGAGTTGGCTTGACGTTGGCTGCGACCTTGCGTCGACTTTACCCAGAAGCATGGGAGACCAAGAGTCTCAATCGGTTGCTGAGCAATCAAGCCACATTGCAGTTACTTCTAGACGGTCGGGCTGGCGACGAATTGGAACCGGCCATCATCGATGGCGTAAGCGATTTCTTAAGGACGCGTGAAGGGCACTTGCTCTACCCCGTGACCCGCAATTAGCGTTACTCTATGTTTTGGGTTTGCTAAACTACCTGTTGCACCCCAATTGTCTCGATTGAATTGCTCCGAATGCCCACGCGGAATAGTAAGGGTTTTCCAATCATTACCTGCATGGTGTCGCGCAAGCTGAACGATCTGTCCGATATGATAGCAGGTAACTGCTCGCGGGAGCTTACACTTAGATCGACCTTCGCTGTCGCTCTTTCTTTGCTTGGTTCCACTGGCGTCTGTTGACGCTGCCGAAACCGCCAAGCCGAACATCGTCTTCATTCTTGCGGATGAACTTGGTTGGTATACTGATCAAACAATTGATAGGACAATTCAAACATTAACAATCGGAATTAATGAAACATGTGCGATCAAGATCATTTTGACGAAGACGTAAAGAAGTATTCACGCAGAGATTTGGGCATTATGGTTTCCGCTGGGATTGGAGCAGCATTGCTGTTGCCACAAGCGGCCTACGCCTTTGAAACGGCTGAGAATGACGTGGAGATCAAGACGCCTGACGGTGTCTGTGACGCGTACTTTGTCACCCCCAAAGTCGGCGCGCATGCGGCAGTACTCGTCTGGCCTGACATTTTTGGTCTGCGTCCAGCATTTCGACAAATGGGCAAGCGACTTGCCGAAGCTGGCTATAGTGTACTAGTGGTCAATCCATTCTATCGAACCAAGAAATCGCCTGTTGCTACCGACGCTAGCAGCACGCCGATACAAGAAGTGTTGCCATTGGCTCGTACGCTGAATGCGAAAACAAATACCGACGATGCCAAAGCGCTGGTCGAGTGGCTCGACGCTCAGCCGCAAACCGACAAGAAAAAGAAGATCGGTACGATTGGCTACTGTATGGGTGGCCCAATGGTTATGCGTACTGCGGCAGCGGTACCTGATCGCGTTGGGGCTGCAGGCACATTTCATGGTGGTGGATTAGCATCCAAAAATCCTGATAGCCCGCATCTGCTTATTTCATCTATGAAAGCTCAGTTCCTGATCGCGATCGCCGAGAACGACGACCAGCGCGATCCGGAATCCAAAAAAATGCTCAAGGAGGCCTTCGAGCAAGCTAAGCTATCCGCGGAGATTGAGGTTTATACGGCCGGACATGGTTGGTGCCCTCCTGACACTAAAGTCTACAACCAAGAGCAGGCCGAAAAAGCCTGGGCTCGTTTGATTGTTCTATTTGAAAAAGCGCTCTCTTAACCGATGCCATGTTCGCCGCCTCTCCCTCGCGAACCATCGTGTTGACAGGGGGCACGAATACAGCTCAAATTTCGCAACTTTGGTATTGGAATGCAGAGTTCCGTTGGAAACGAACTAACCAATACAACCTTGTTCAAAGCTGAGCGTTGTTATGATCAACGTCAGCCAATGGACCGACGCTGGAGATGATAAACCTATAAAGAAGTAAAGTGGACATGCGTTTGTTCTCAGTGACAGCATTTGGAGTGCTTCGATTCATCGGAGCTTTTAGAACGTCCTGCGTCCAGAATCGCTAAAACTCATTGGCAAATTACTTTGCGAGCCTGGGCATCGGAGCTCATCCGCCGCAGCGTGATCTGAAAGCTGGGATGAATCCCAGCACTCCAAATGGGCATCGAACCATCACTTGCGAAGAACCATTCCCCAGTGCCAACGGCAGCATGCAAATTCCACATACCGCTCAAAGACAAAACCTTCTTCCTCAGCCCATAGTCGGCACTGCTCCGCTTTCGGTCGAATCTCCATCGAAGGTCCTCGCGGAGTCATTTCATCCCATTTCCAGTGAATCACTCCCAACTTGCCCATGGGCTTGAGAACACGATACGCTTCCCGAAGAAGGTCACTCGGATTCTCGATGTGAAGGATGTTGAATAACATAGCGAAATCGATTGAATCCCCTGGTCGCCCTGAACCGCTGATCGAAAAGTCCCGAACCTCTGCGATAATATTCTGCAAGCCTTGCTCGCCGGCGCGCTGCACCGTGTGTTGAACCATGGACGTATCGATGTCGTTTGTAAAAACGGTTCCGCCAATCAATCTGGCTGCTGCGACCGTAAAATTTCCGTATCCACAACCGAATTCCAACGCGTCGATCGCCCCTATGCAACCCAATTCATTGAGCACGCACTCGGGATCGAAGAACGTATTCCAGTATTCCTCGTCCGGCATTCCACTCTCGCGTGCTTTCACTTCGTCAGATTCCTATTCGGTTGTATCGCGAACGTCGCTCGGTTTGTTCGTTGCCAGCAGGGATGCGACATTGTACATTGCTCGCTAAGGCGAATTTCCTGCCGAGGAAGTCTAGTTTAATCTTGGCTTCCTGACGACTTGCGACCGGCAACGAGAAACGCTCCCAACGGATGCGATTACAAACGCTCAAAACAACTTCACCGCGACAGCACATTATTCTCCTTTTTCGAATCAGATTGCACTTTATGATGTCGTTTTCGTTGGAGGCGATTACTTAGAGGTTGAGGGGTCGAATTCCCCTGATTCAGGTACGACACTCATACCTCTTTCAAAGATTTACAAAATATTTTTGCCAAAGAAGCCCACTGATTCGGACACCTCCGATTCGCTCGACCAAAAGCGGACCAAATAATGGGTCAGTCGCTCCGTCGACTGACGTCCGCGTTTGTTCCAACCCAACGGTGATCGA
>JANMLD010000314.1:0-2060 GCA_031372345.1 Pirellula sp. | reverse complement strand
GACCTAAGTTGTCACCGGCTCAGCTGATAATGAATGTGTTGGGACGCGGCAGACCAACAATTCCCGCACTGCCGCAGCAATCGAACTCAAGGAAGAATCAAAATGCTAGTTCTAAGTCGAAAAGTTGGTGATAAGTTAGTTATCGACGGCAACATCACTGTGGAAGTCGTCAAGATCCAAGGCAACCGAATCTCTCTCGGCATTGTTGCCCCTTCCAATGTCAAAATCCTCCGTGGCGAGTTAACCGAACCGCAAGCCAAGGCACAAATTGTGGAACTAGTTGTTGAAGATGGATTGTTGGTGGCTTGCTAGGGCTCTGACCAGATTGAAAATCGGGGTTGGCAATGGTAGCCGGACTCGCCAGAGTTCGGTTCCTCTTCGACCACTGAAGTCTGGCGACTCCAGCTACCCAAAATTCTAATCTGGTCAGAGTACAAAACTCATAGGTAGTTTGTGTAGCGTCTACCCACGACCACCTTCGCAGCAAGTCTCGCATATTCTGTGACACTTGGAGCATTGCAACTTCGCGCGGATGTCAATCAACGATCCGCCGCAAGCAGGACAAGCCGGTTGGCACAGCTTTTCGCTCTTCTTAACATTCGCTTCTACGGTGTTTCCGCTTGGATTATTCTCTTGTTGGGACTTCATGGGATTTGATCTCTACTTCGATGATCGTTCGATTGAAAGAAGGACAAGTATACAGCTTCCATCGTCGATGACGTTAAGCCCGGCGTCCCTAGCCGCCTGGCTTCCTTTGGAATCTTCTGCTCCGGGTTGCATCCAAATATTCCTGACGCCAGCGGCGATCGCTTGTTGGATGACTTCGCGTGTGATGTGAGGCGGAGTGACGATCGATAGAGACTCTGGGACAACGGGTAGCTTTGCGATCGAGGCAAACGCGGGATCGCCTTCTACTTCGATTGCCGTCGGATTGAGCGGGTAGACAGTGCGACCCGAGGCGATGATTGTACGGAAGACTTTGTTGCCGTACTTGGATCGATCTTGCGATGCGCCGGCCACAGCGAACGTGCTTGCTTTCAAAAATACTTCGATTTTATTCATTGAGTATGGAGACTTTCGCTGGGTATCTGCGTTTATACGTATGTCGGGATGTTGGCTTGTTGCAAGAATTTTGATGAACCAAGAAAATTCAGCGAACCAATTCATCTTAGCGACGTCTATCTTCCTGTACACGCTACAAGGCGTGGTAAGGAATCTTAAAAGCAATCAATCACTGGATACGAGATCATGACTTCAATACGGCTGAGTACCGAACGATTTAATGGATATGAGGGTTGTATCGTGTTGCAAAACGCGAATGCGCAACCTTTACATCCACATCGGAGGTAACACTCGGCCGTACTAACGAAGCAAACGTTGGCGAACCCGGTGTTACCCCAAAGTGACACCGGGTTTTTTCGTGCCTATTTCCAACGTTTTACATGCAGATGGACTGGTAGCTGAGACGGTATAGCGCTGGCCTGAAGAGCCGGAGAGGAGGGTTCGAGCACCTCCCAGTCCACTGAATGCGTTGCTTGCAAAAACACTTTGAGAATAACTGCGCTAGAGGTGCGCACATACATAACCAATATGGCTCGTTCGACTTCTGGTGAGGTTGCTGGTCTTTCAAGCCAGCTAGGTCGGGTTCGAATCCCACACGAGTCACTGACATAACTAATGGGCTTGCCGACGGGTCGGCGCTTTGACCTGCAATCAAGGCTACAGGGTTCAACTCCCTGCAGGTCCACTGACAACTATCGGGCGTGAAGTGTAATGGCTGGCACAGGTCGTTTGGGGCGATCGAGAGCGGTTCGATTCCGACACACCCGACTTGAAGAGATGGTAGTCGAGGGCTGGAGCCCATATCCGTCTGATAAGCGGATCGCGCTGAGTTCAATTCTCAGGGCTACCACTGAACAACAAACAACACAAAGGAGAACACGATGCAAACACTTAGTCGCTTGAAACGCATAGCCATAACCATTCATGAGGTTGTGGTGTAGCGGTAGCACAGCGGACTTTTAATCCGCAAAGCGTGGGTTCGAATCCCACCGGCCTCA